>DUGS01000217.1:7455-11372 GCA_013331265.1 Methanosarcina sp. | reverse complement strand
GAATCAATCTTTCCTCCCAGTACGTCGATCTTTCCGCCGAGTAAATCCATTTTCCCCCCCAGGGAGTCCATTTTTCCACCGAGGACATCAATTTTCCCGCCGATTGAATCCATCTTCTGGCATATGTTTGAATTCATTTCTCGGATATACCGCGCAGCTACATCCATTCTCTCATAAGTTGCTGTGGTCAGATCCTCGTCTCTGATAAGCTCAAATGTTTTATATTCACCAGTTGGCTTTTTGTAGGTCACCTCAATATTTTCTACCCGGATAGGATATTGAGTGACGTTAATTTTTTTGAGCAATTCGCTAATAGCGGTTTCATCTCCCTCACAGACAACCTGCACCGTCCCATCATCAAGGTTTTTAACGAATCCATTGAGGTTCAGATTAAAAGCAATTTCATCAATAAAGTCTCTAAAACCTGCTTTTTGGACTCGACCATATACTTTGATCTCTGCACGTTTCTGCATATGAGACTTATTTTGCTTAAAAGAAGATAAACTTTATTCTCGCCCGAGTCCCGTCTCGGGAGGACGGTGTCCTTTTCGCTGCGCTCAAGAGGACTAATTAAAGATCTGGTTGCCGATCTTTAAAACAGGTTAAGCTATTGATTTTTGTGAACCAGCTGATGTGAGATCAACCTGTTTAACGAATCCATGGATGTTTTCTTCAACTTTGAACCAGTCTACGAATTTATTCAGGCCTTTTGTGATATTGAATAATGGGCTGTATCCTATCATCTTATTTCCGAGGTCAACAGCCGCCAGTGTGTCTTCAGCATCTCCTTTTTGCTTACCTGCATATATTACTTCAGATGTTGAAGAGGTGATGGACCTTAAGTTTTCAATCAGGTCATTTACACTGATCCGGTTTCCCCCACCGATATTCAAAACCTTTCCATTGGTTACTTTGTTGTTGAGGAGCCTTTTGTTCGCTTCTACAACGTCGTCGATGTATGTGAAGTCCCGGGTCTGTTCGCCGTCACCAAAAACAGTAATGGGTTCATTTACGAGCATTTTCCGGGTGAAGATTGAGATTGCGAGGTCAGGCCTCATCCTTGGGCCGTATACTGTAAAATAGCGTAATGAAGTGGTGGGGAGACCGTATACTTCATAAAATACCCTGCAGTAGTGCTCTGCAGCTAATTTGCTGACGCCGTATGGAGATACTGGCTCTGTTGGGTGCTGCTCATCAAAAGGCAGGTATTTTACTTTGCCGTAAACAGAAGAAGATGAGGCATTGATAACCTTTTTTACACCCGCATCAAGAGAAGCTTTGAGCACATTCAGGGTGCCCAGCACATTTACATCGTTTGGCTTAAACGGATCTTCAACTGAGATCCTGACACCTGCCTGGGCAGCTTCATGGTAAACATAGTCTACCGTGCTATCAATAATATCTTTCATTCTTGAAAGATCGGTAATATCAGCATTGATAAAAGCGGCATTTCCACTGTTAAGGACAATATCTATGTTTCTCATTTTGAGGTCAACAGAATAGTAAGGATCAAGGTTATCGACAATAATGATCTCATGACCATCTTTTGCGAGGTTTTCTGCGATATGAGAGCCTATGAAACCTGCACCACCTGTAATCACTATTTTGGACATTTAGATCAACTCTTGTAAAGCTGGACCGTTTTTCACGGAACCTTTTCAGGGGGGATTCTCAATTGTTGATTCTCAATTACGTTTCTCCTTCCGTTTTTCCTGAATTTTCTGAGAGAGGAGTTTGAAAGTAATTTTGAAATACTGCCCGGCAAGATCGAGAGTTCTTTTTGATGGAGCCTGACCTTCTTTAGAGGAGGGATCTGCTGTCGATTGATACTTCTTATTGCAGTAAGAGAGGAACATGCTACGTTTTTTAGTAGAGTTTTCCTTTTACACCCAAATTTTTCTGCTTTTTGTAATTGGCCGGGAGTTCCTGCTCATAAGCAGTCCTTCGTCCATTCAAACAGCCCCAACTAATTGATTGATTATTAAATAAAATTAAAAGGTGTTGGCGATATATAAAGAGAATGGTAAAAATAGAAATTAAGTTACAACTATTAACGAACTAATTAAATAAAAATCAATAAATTAATTTGCGTAAATACTCAAGTTGAATGCCTGAAAAACCAGAAAAGATGAGCAATTAAACAAATTCGGCCCTTATAGCCATACCTGCAAATTGGCGGGACTACAATAATTCCCTGAGGATAATAAACACATCTTCAAGGTAAGGGAGACCTTCAGTAAAGGTGCCCGGAGTTGGGGCATGAACTTTCTGGAAAAATTTTAGAATAACTGAAACTAAGAAAAAGAGGTAAACTGAAAGACGACGCCTATCACCACAGTAACCCTGCTTTAAGGCCCTGAATGAGTGCCCCCGCATTAGTTACTTCAAATGCATGATCAAACACGATATTGAATGCAGGAGAATTCCGGTAAAAGACATAAAAACTCCGACAAGAGTTAGCAGTATCATCAGCATTGTAGGCCCGAAGTTAAGGCCCCCGCCGAGAAAAAAATTCCGTAGAAAATTGAGCCCCATGTAAAACCCGCCCACCCCGAGAAGAAAACCGGGCAGGGTGAAGTAGTAGAGAGGCTTATTGTATTCCATATCCTTGATGATCTTTAATAGAACAGTAAGCCCGTGCTTTAACGGGTTTTCGGTCGAGCCGTCAACGTCATACCTGACGCCTATTGGCACCTCTTTTACCTTTAACCCGTACCTGCCTGCGTCTGCAAGCATCTCGCTTTCTATTGCCATTCCCTGTGCATTGAAGCGGAAAATATCCATTATTGAAGCGGAAAAGGCGCGAAACCCGCTCTGGGAGTCGGTAATTTTTATGCCGGAGTTCACAACCGTGGCTTTGTCAAGAATAGTCTGGCCTATGCGCCGGTAAGCGGGGGTGTCCGTGTCGCGTCCATTCAAATAACGGCTCCCATTCACCATATCAGCAACTCCCTCCAGGATGGGGGCAACGAGCTTTGGGATATCAGCCGGGTTGTGCTGCCCGAATTGCGCCTCGGGAGTACGCGGTCCTTTTCACTCGCTGCGCTCGTTCAAGAGGACTACTTTTAAGACTTATTTTTTATATTTTCCGCAGGGCCCCTTTCAACCTATACCGAAGCAACCTTAGCAGAATTTAAGCAGCCCACCCCCTGAAACCTCTGTACTCCTCCCCTCAAGTCCCCAAGCCCCTGCAAATTATCCCCTCAGCTGATACATGCCCTCCCCTTCCGGAAACCCTTAACTTTTTGAACCAATTCCCCAGAGAGTTTTAATCATTTTTTTATAAAATTCACCGGGCCACCGCAAAACTTTCTAACTATATATGAAAAACCGAGAGTATGAATAAAAGAAGTCTGCCAGAAAAATTAAGGAGCGCTGGCTGAGAATCTGATCCTGATCAGACCTTGCGATTGCAGCAATTTCGGTCGTTCTGTCCGAGCTGCCATCGTCAACAACCATTACCCTATCAGCGTACCGCCTTGCAAGAAGGACAACGATCCCTATGGACACTTCCTCGTTATAAGCCGCAAGAATCACGGTAATGTGAGTAAAGACAACAGGCTTTTATTTGAGATGATTCTAAGGCATAAAAAATCGAAAACTCCCCCCAGAACCATTTAAATAATAATGGGCTTTTTAAAAGCCGATAAAAAGAGAAATAACCAGAAATGAAGATTTTTAAGTCAAATAAAATAAACAGAACAAATGCTTTTAAAGTTAGAGAGAGTTAAATTTTGCAAATAAGGATAAGCACTTAGAGAATTTAAGTAAATAAGAGAGATATAAATAGGTTATTTGGTATAAAACTTCATATTATATTATGGGAAGATTCTTATATACTTATTATTTGTTGGAAAAATATGAGAATTGGGAGTAAAATGGGACATATAGAGAATATACTAACTGTCGATGTTGAA
>DUGS01000217.1:6442-7294 GCA_013331265.1 Methanosarcina sp. | reverse complement strand
AATATACTAACTGTCGATGTTGAAGATTGGTACATGACTACAGATATCTCACGCTGGGGAGAATTTGAAGATAGGATTGTAGCCAGTACTGAAAGGATCTTATCCATTTTGGGAGACACAAAAGCAACATTCTTTGTATTAGGATATGTAGCTGAACACCACCCGGAATTAATTTCACATATTCATGAGGCTGGCCATGAACTTGGTACCCATGGATATAGCCATAAACCAATCCAATCACAGACACCGGATCAATTTGAAGAAGAACTGCTAAAATCTATGGAAATTATAGAATCCATTACGGGCACAAAAGTATGTGGACATAGAGCATGCCAAGCCTCAGTAATGAAGAGTACTTCATGGTCAATAGATATTATGGAAAAGTGTGGAATAAAATATGACTCCAGCGTTTTTCCTGTGAGGACCCCCCTATATGGAGTTCCCGACGCACCTTTATTCCCATACAAAATATCTGCAGAAAAGATTTGTGGAGGATCTGAAGGAAGGATTTATGAATTTCCATTAAGCGTTTGCAAGCTACCATATAAGAATATACCAATCGCCGGTGGATTTTATCTGAGATTATTTCCTTACTGGTTTATAAAAAGCTCAATTAAAAGGATAAATAAAAAAGGAAAGTCTGCAGTAATATATTTGCATCCCTGGGAAATAGATGTAGGGCAGCCTAAATCCTCAGAGTTCAAATGGTATCATTACTACAACTTATCTGCAATGGAACCTAAAATTAAACAACTACTAAAAGATTTCAGGTTTACATCTATAAGGAATTGGTTACAAAGTGATAGAAGTATGGAAACACTTTGAAATAATTAATAATAATAATAATAATAA
>DUGS01000217.1:5716-6265 GCA_013331265.1 Methanosarcina sp. | reverse complement strand
TAATAATAACAATAATAATAACAATAATATGAAGGACAAAACGATATGATCCCTTTTAAGCCGCTCTTATAATTATACTATTTTTTATTAAGATAGCTGGTTTCCGACTTCAAATGTTTCTGTTTTTATTTTTGCTATGGAATCTTTTTGATTCATTCCATCAAACAGTATGTTTCTAAGATGGTTATCTTCCAAGGAAAGAACTTTTAATAGATATTCGAGTACGTCAACTTTAAGTTCCTTATTTTCCAAGGCAAAGTCTATTGTTGCTTTAATGTACCCTAATTTGTCCCCGGTGTCAAACCTTTTCCCTTTGAATTCATATGCATAGACCTTTTGTGTCTTACTCAAAACCCGAATACCATCAGTGAGTTGAATCTCATTCCCTACTCCAGCTCCTGCTTCCGTTATACAGTCAAAAATTTTCGGGGTGAAAATGTAGCGCCCAATTGCTCCGATATTTGAAGGTGCTTTCTTAGGATCAGGTTTTTCCACGATATCATCAAGCACGTACAGGGAATCGTCAAGAGGCTTGCCCTTTATAATCCC
>DUGS01000217.1:5312-5525 GCA_013331265.1 Methanosarcina sp. | reverse complement strand
AAGAGGCTTGCCCTTTATAATCCCATAGCTGCTCAGTTTTTCATAGGGGACTTCTTCAACCGCAATTGTGGACCTGCCATATTTTTCAAATATATCAATGAGTTGAGCAGTACATGGCTTTTCATTAACGATGATGTCGTCTCCCAGAAGCACAGCGAAAGGCTCATTTCCGATATGTTTTTCCGCCCTGAGTATAGCATCGCCAAGACCGTT
>DUGS01000217.1:4830-5065 GCA_013331265.1 Methanosarcina sp. | reverse complement strand
GTGAATATCCACAAGAGAGGAAACCTCCTGGATCAATTTCAACATTTCAGTATTTTTCTTATTTGCAAGGTGCTTCTCCAGTTCGGGAGACTCATCAAAATAGTCTTCAATAGCCCTTTTACCTCTGCCTGTAACGATGATTAGATCTTCTATTCCTGAGTTAATAGCTTCTTCAACAACATACTGGATTACAGGCGTATCAATGATGGGAAGCATTTCCTTCGGCATGGACTTT
>DUGS01000217.1:0-4686 GCA_013331265.1 Methanosarcina sp. | reverse complement strand
AGCATTTCCTTCGGCATGGACTTTGTTGCAGGCAAAAAACGAGTCCCAAGACCTGCTGCGGGGATTATGGCTTTATTTACACTCAAAATGGACACTCCACAAAACTAGAAAACATATAATATCTTAAAAAATTTAAAGTTTTTTATTACATAGTGAGAAATTTAATAAAGATATCTGAAAAATCCTGAGGCTCCTTCAAAAACCCAAGCCTTTCAATTCCATTCACAAGCTCGTAAATATCTTCCCCCTCAAAAATCCCATATTTAGAGAGGTCTGCCGGAGAAAGCTCCCGGATTTCAGAAACTTCAGAATAGCAGGTATTTACCATAAATCCCTCATCGAGAAGGTAGTAAGCCCCACCTCCAAACTTCCTGATAGGTTCATAGATAGAAGAAAAACGGCTGCAAACCCAGTTTGCCATCTTCAGGGTAGTTTCGGACCGGTTAATTGTGATATGCCCGTAATCCGGAGGCACAAGCACCACATCCCCCTTTTCTGCCTCTATGACGACCACATCCAGGACTTTACTACCTTCCACCCTTTGCAGAAGGTAAACTGCCTCTCCTTCCAGTACCTGGTAGACTTCAGGATACGAAACCTCTGCATCTGGAGCCCTGGGGTGGTAATGCCCTGCTGTTTTTACATATTCTTTCCCCAGGCGGGCAGGGGGAATAACAGTAATATCGTAGCGGAGGCCGAACTTCCGCATAAGCTTTAGCTCCTCTTCATCCTGCGCAAGCTCCCTGTACATATAATATAGATTGAAATAGTCTGCAGTTTGAAGCCAGTCCTTATCAGCAATGACTTCTTTCATGTCGTAAAGGGTTCTTACATCAGGAGTGCGGACGGTTTCCCCAAAAATTAACATGCTTTGCATTTTTCCCTCAGTGAAGGTTAAAAAATCATTTTTAGAACATTACTTCGAAAACCTTTATAAAATATAGAGTTAATTTGAGAAGGTTATATTTCAAGACCATACTATAAAAATTTTTTTACTAACTATAAGAAAACGAGATTATAATTAAAAAGAAAATAATCAAAAAAACAAAATCGATAGATAATAACTACAAACCAAATAACTTAAATAATTACAAAGTGTAATTCTTTAAAAAATAAGATAGTTGCAGAGTCCCAGCAACCGGACTGGACAAAACAAGGACGCAGAAAAAATATGAAGATTGCAATTATTCTCGGCACAAGGCTGATCGAACCCCTCGGTTACCTGGAATTTTTACATCTCGAAATCGGAGCCAGACTCATCCTTACAGACAGCGGAGGCGTCCAAGAAGAAGCCTGTATCCTCAAAGTTCCCTGCGTAACGCTTCCGGGATAATACCGAGAGGTCGGAAACCGTGGATGTTGGCGCGAATTTGATTGCCGGTTGCCGGGAAAAGATCCTTGATTGTGCAAGAAAGATGATCGAGTCTGGGTGCGAGTGGGAAAATTCGTATGGGAATGGGAATGCTGCGAAACTGACTCTTCAGAATACAGTAAAACGCAAATAACAGCGACCTTTAATGATCTAGGCAAATCAACGATTCCATGTACGTTTTGAGGATGGTAAAGGATATGCTTGTAGGCATTGAGAAACCGACAATTACTGTTTTCGGGATTGCATATAAGGGAGATATTGCAGATACAAGTGGTACTCCGGCTAAGAAATTTATCAAGCTTGCAGAAAAGGAAGGTACAGGGTTAAGATTTATAACCCGTTTGTGAAGGAGTGAAACTATCCGATTCTTGGGTTGGAAGAGGCTGTTGAGGGGAGTGATTGTATTGTGGTAATGACGGATCATTCAGAGTTTAGGGAGATGGATCCGAGAGGATTTTGTGGGAAAATGAAGAAATTGAATATTTTTGATTCTCGAAATATTATAGATGGATTTATCTGGGAAGAAAAAGGGTATCACATAAAACCATGGAAAAGAGTTGGCAAAATAAGTATAAATTTAAAAAAATAGATAAAAGTACTAGTAAAAGCATAAATCGAAAAATTAACATTTATTATATATAAGCAGGCTCAAGATAGACAACGATTTTAGATATGCCGAGGGGTTTTGTGAATATTATCCGAACAATTGTAAAAAACGCCACTGCGTTAATCATAATGCAGATTACAACTATGTTTTTGGGCTTAATATTTTCAATATATTTAGCGAAGTATCTTGGAGTCAGTGATTTTGGGAAGTATTCTTTTGCTCTATCTTTTACATCAATGTTAGCAATTATAGTAGATGTAGGGTTCAATCAATTAACCGTTAGAGAGATTTCAAGAGATAAAACAAAGTTAGGAAAATTTGTGGGAAATATTATCCCCCTCAAAATTTTTTTGTCATTTATATACTCCATGATAATTTATTTGTTACTCGACTTAATGAAGTATCCATATGATACAAAAATTGTAGTATATATTTTTGTGATATTCACAATACTAAATTCATTTGGAGGTTTTTTTAAATCAATATTTAATGCGTATGAAATAATGGAATACACATCATTTATATCGATATTAGAAAAAATCATTATTGTTTCTTCAGGAGTGACACTATTAATTTTGGGACGTAGTTTGATAGAAGTTGTATCGATGTATCCGATAGCTGCATTAATAAGTATTGTTTTATGTTCCGCCATATTGATAAAAAAAATATCAAATTTTAAGTTTGAACTGAATTTACCCGTTTGGAGATATTTATTTACATCTTCAATACCATTTGGAATATTTAGCATATTTATTGCAATAAATTATAGAATAGACACAGTGATGCTTTCAATATTAAAGGATGATACCACTGTTGGCTTATACAATGCAGCTTATACTTTAGTTCTTGCGTTAAACTTCATACCGGCTTCATATATAAACTCAATATTTCCTTTGATATCTAGGTTAAGCGTTGATAAAAATAGTTCATTAATTATTGCATATGAAAAATCTTTAAAATACTTATTAATCATAGCAATTCCACTAGCAATCGGCACAATTATATTGGCAGACAAACTCATTTTTTTAACATATGGAGAAGGATTTAAAGATTCATCTTATGCTCTTCAAATACTAATAATCGCTGTAATACCTATATTCATTCATAATGTACTTGGAGCTATAATTTTAGCTATAAATAGAGAAAAAGATGCTATACCAATGTGGGCTGTTTGTGCGACTATGAATATAACTTTAAATTACATGTTGATTCCAAAATATGGGTTCGTAGGAGCATCAATAACAACGTTAATTTCAGAGATTGTTATTTGCCTTCAATTTTATCACTTTGTAAATAAAAATTTTTATCGAATTTCAATTCAAAAAATCATCTTTAAACCCTTAATAGGAGGGTTATCAATGGCGATTTTTTTATTATTTCTTAGAGAGATCAACATAATTATTTTAGTTATTGCAGCTAGTTTGGTATATTTTGCAACTATTTATAAGATAGATATATTTTCGGAAGAAGATCTTAACTTATTAAGGAAAATAGTAACAAGATCCTAAGTTTAGAGTGTAAGCTTTAAACTTCATTGAAATATTCCAATTTCCGTTCCCGAAAATTCAGTTGAGGAAATAATTGTGGATCTTTGAGCAATGTCAAGGCCGATTTACTTTTCCCCACCTTTCGATATAAAGTTTACTCAATTTTTCATAAACTTTTTAGAAATTACTGGTAGATATTTCTTGTTTTTAGACCCTGTTTCTTCCTTTCTTTGAGTCTGTAACTTTCCCCTTTGATGTTAATCGTCGTACTATGATGGAGAACCCTATCAAGTACAGCAGCCGCTATTACATCCTACATTCGGCAGGTTAACGTAATTAGAGATATATATTTTCACATTTTTCTCCCATTAGCCCCAATATCTTCCAGTGAAGATCCTCCATATTCAATATTTCTGACTCTATTTCTCCTTCTTTCTGAGTACTAAGTTCTGTAATTCCCTGGAAATTGAAAAATATCCATCTCATTGTAGGTCTTTTTGTTGGTTTCCCTTTTTGATCTGGAACCGTTTCATTTTCTTCTTCTAATTTAGTCCTCAGTTTCCATTCTGCAATAGAATAAATCATTAAGCATAGAACCATTATCATGGTTAATGCTTCAATTCTTCCTTTCTTCTTGAGGTAAACTTTCGATATGCTAAATGTATCACTTTTCAGGAATCTGAATCCTTTTTCTACGTTATCCTGTCCTTTGTAATACTTCAGCATATCTTCAGGAGAAAGACTGACATCATTACTTGCAAGAATAAAAAGTCCCATTTTCTCCATTTCTTTCAAAACAAAAGCATCATTGACTTTTATATCGCCATCAATCCTGTAATAGATCTTTAATTTCCCATCTTTAGAAGGTCTTCCTCTTTTACCCGTTTCACGTTTTTTAATGGTCTTTAAATCCAACTTTTCAAACGAAACAGAAGGGAAATCTGCAATCCATTTCTCTGCGGCTTTTAATGCATCCTCTTCGCAGAAGAAGTCCTCTCCTTTCAGCTTTTTAAAAGACTTCTCTGCTTTTTCAACCTTTTTTTCAAGCTTCATCCTGAGAGTTCCCTCTTTCTTCTCTTTCATCTTGTGAGAAAGCAACAAAACCCACTTTTGTTTGATTCCGCCATATTCCACAAAGGTTTGATAGAATGAGTACCTCTCATCACTTTTTAGCGTTTGCAGGTTCAGATTTGCAGCTAGTGTCGTGACCATTTAATTAT
>DUGS01000008.1:18472-18830 GCA_013331265.1 Methanosarcina sp. | reverse complement strand
CCCGAAGACCCTGAAAGCCTGAATTACCTGGGCCTCTGCCACCTGGAACTTGACAACCCTAAAGAAGCCCTCAAAGCTTTTGAAAAAGCAGCTCTCTTTAACCCGAAAAATGAAGAAGCCCTTTATAATGCAGCCACGACACTCATAAAATTAAACAGGGTCCAGGAGTCCATCGGATACTTTGACCGCATCCTTGAAATTTCCCCTGAGAATCTCGATGTGATGAATTACAAAGGGGTTGTCTTCTGTATGCTCGAGGAGTACAGGGAAGCTCTGAAAGCCTTTGACGGGGTGCTTGAAAAAGACCCGGACAACATAAAAGCAATCTATAATGTAGGGGTTGTCTGCTTCAAACAGA
>DUGS01000008.1:13631-18316 GCA_013331265.1 Methanosarcina sp. | reverse complement strand
TAGGGGTTGTCTGCTTCAAACAGAAACTCTACGAGACTGCAGCCAAAGCATTTAAAGAAGCCCTCACCATCAACCCCTGGCACGAGCAGTCCCTCAGATATCTGGGCATTTCCCTGGCAAAAATTGGGGAATATGATGAAGCCCTCAAAGCCTTTGAAAAACTGCTCAGGATAAACCCGCATGACGTCCAGTCTATGAATTATAGAGGAGTAATCCTCGGAAAGATGGAAAGGTTCGGGGAAGCGATAAGGGCTTTTGACGAAATCCTGCGTGTTTACCCGGATATGGAGGATGCGAGGGAGAAACTTGAGGTATTAAAGTCCCTTGAAAATGAAGAGCACTTTAGTTGAACTTTTTACCATTTGTTTCAGATAGAAGAAGGTTTTAAAATAAGGAGATACAGGAATCTCAAATTTTTTGTACGCGAGTGTGAAATTTATGCACAACCTTTATTTGGAGTTGTCTTTCCCAAAAAATAGATTTTCATAGAGGCGCAAATTTTTTCTTGCTGGCTGATGTACTTTGGGATTATGATGTACTCATTTTTGCCTTTAAGAGATCTTTAAGAGATAAGTCTTACTAAGTCTTACTTAAAGAACGGGAACCTCAAGGATATAAACCTCAATTTATACAGATTTTCTCCCAAACATTACTGCAAACTGATAATACTTATATATGCAACTGACATCACAAAAACCTGCTTCTTTAAGCCAGTCAAGCTGTTGGTCTAATTTTGAATCTTTATCGAGCATGGTCCTTTTATAACCAGCCATTATTTCTTCTTCTGTCAGGCTACTGTTTTCGACATACCGTCTCCAGGTTATCTTATTCAGGTTTTCTATAAAAGGGGTTTCTCCATGTACCTGATCTGAGTTGATAAAAATCCCGTTCTCGTTAAGAATGGAATAGCTTTTTTTATAGAGCCCTTTTTTCTCTTTATCTTCCAGGTGGTGGATAGACAGAGCTGACACTACCATATCGTATTTTTCTGCGAAATCATATTTTGAATAATCTGCTGCAATGTATTTTACTCTTGAGTTACCTCTAAATCTGTCTTTTGCCACATCGAGCATTTTTTCAGAGATATCAATCAGAGTAAATGATGCTTCTGGATATCTTTCCATAAGAAATGCCGATAAAAGTCCTGTTCCGGCACCCACATCCAGTATGCTTGGACATTCCGTATTTACCGACGCTACTGACACGGATATTTCATAAAAGTCATCGAAACAAGGTATAAACTTCTTTCTCTGCCCATCGTAATTTCTTGAAACAGCATCAAACTTTCTTTGAATTTCACTCATTTTCTTCCTCCGGTTTTTGCACTCAGGACTGGTGCTTCATTTATTCCTTACTGCATTATACTCTGTACTGCATACCATTAATTCATTTTGAACTATTAACAACCGTATCCGATATTTTTTTAATCTCTTAAAACCGATTTAATATTTTCTTGACAAGGCTCAAAAAATAATATATTTATATTTTGCGGCATTGTTAAAATCATGTATAATGAAGATAAAGCAGTAGACAGTGCCGATAAGAGCAGAGAGTTTGGCGTGTTTGGAGATATACTGCGAGAACTGCAAAATGAAGAATTTGAGGAAATTGAGACATGCCCGGGGGAAATTAAGGAAACCAGCATGACACAGAATACGATGGAGATAATGAAAGAAATCAACACAACGTTAAAAGAGATAGCAGAAACTCAGAAGAAAATATTAGAAGAGATTAAAAAAAGTAAGACCCGGTGAACTACAGTTCATTCATTTAGCGCATTAAGAACGGCTTTTTATTCCAGAGGTATATTTTATGAAGCCTTATCTGTTTAGAACAAGAAAGGTTTCAGTATTATCCCAAAGAAGGATTCAGGAAATTTCCAAAAAAGGAATTTTGGGAGTGGGGTAATATTAAAGAGGTTTTGTCCAACATAGAGAGATTTTTACATACGATTGCTCCCCACAACCCATTAAATATAGTGATTCAGTTGTATTTATACTTCACTTATGAAGAGAGAGCTGCCCGCCGCTATACCGGCATATTTGTCGATCAAAGATCTCAGCTTTAAGCACATACCTTCAAAGATCACACATGATAGAACAGATCATAAAGGATACATGATATCACGAGATAAATTATTCTGCTTACTCTTTCAGTTTCATAGGCTCACCGCAGCAGTCCATATCACCGGTACAACCCGTAGAGCAACTTTCATCCCCGCACTCCTTCACCACTTTTAGTTCAAGCCCGCATCTCTCACAGACAAGAGTCTGACCCTGCTTCAGATTTGTGCAATTCATTATATATCCCTTCGATATATTTGACAGAAAAAATATGTAATATAGGTTAAAATCGCTTTTGAAACAATGATTCTGAAAATCAGTCCGCGGGCTGAGAAATTTGACGCATTCAGAAACTATCTTCAAGGCTTTTTCTAGCAGCGCAACTTTCAAGGGAAGCATCTGCAACAGCTTTTGCGACCGCGGGCACTACGTGCTTATCAAGGGGGTCCGGGATGATATGGTCTTCTGAAAGCTCGCCGGCGGTTACAACATTTGCAAGGGCATAGGCTGCTGCCATTTCCATTTCAGGTGTAATCTTCCTCGCACAGGTCCCAATAGCTCCTTTAAAGACGCCGGGGAAACTCAAGCAGTTATTGAGCTGGTTCGGAAAATCCGACCTGCCTGTAGCAACAATCCTTGCCCCAGCCCTTTTTGCAGCGTCAGGCATGATTTCGGGGATTGGGTTTGCCATTGCCATTACAATAGCGTCTTTTGCCATCGAGCGGACCATATCCTCAGTTACGACCCCTCCGACCGACACCCCTATAAAGAGGTCTGTACCCGGAAAAGCTTCTTTAAGCCCGCCTTTTAACTTCTCCGGGTTCGTAAGCCTGGAAATTTCTTCTTTTAAAGGGTTCATGCCCTTTTCCCGCCCTTCATATACAATACCCTTGCTGTCGCAGGCAAGGACTTTTGCAGGGTCTGCCCCAGCCCGGACCAGAAACCTGAAAATTGCAACCCCTGCAGCCCCAAGCCCTGAGATCACTATTTTTAATTCACCCAGCTCCTTTTTTACAATCTTAAGGGCATTCAGGAGTCCGGCAAATACAACTATGGCTGTCCCGTGCTGGTCATCATGGATAACAGGAAGGTCAAGCTCTTCCCGCAGTCTTGCCTCGATTTCAAAACAGCGGGGAGCACTGATATCTTCAAGGTTGATACCTCCAAAGACCGGAGCCAGGTTTTTTACCGTTTTTATAACCTCTTCGGTGTCCTGAGTGTCAAGGCAGATCGGAAAAGCGTCTATTCCGGCAAATTCTTTGAAGATTATAGCTTTTCCTTCCATAACTGGCAGGGCCGCATAAGGACCTATATTCCCAAGTCCGAGTACAGCTGACCCGTCAGTTACGACAGCAACCGTATTTTTCTTGAGAGTGTAAAGGTAAACAAGATTAGGATTTTCGCTAATTTTCCTGCAGGGTTCGGCAACTCCAGGAGTATAAGCAACGCTGAGATCGTGGATTGTACGCAGGTGTACTTTGCTCGCAACTTCAAGTACACCCCCAAGCCTCCTGTGCATTGCAAGTGATTCCTGATAAATTGAGGCATGCATGCCATTATCCTTTTCAATATCCTTTACTGTACTCATTTCAGAGACCTTTTGTGAGTCTTCTTCAGAACCATTTTCCGTATTTTCTTCCAGAACTCTCTCCGGGTCTGAAACCGAACGAACATCTCTAATTTTACTAACCCCCTGTTGCTATACAAATTTCACTCCAGAGCAAAAATCTCCGGAAAAACTGCCTTTAACAATATGATGCTACATAATAATCTATGCAGACCACAAATAAATCCAGTGGAATGAGATATAATTCAGGAACTCCGTTTCCCTCAAGAAAAAGATATACCATTTAAGGATAATTTACTCTGTATGCAGATTAAAGGAATTGCCCGTGATACCCTTGATTTTATCCTTGAAGCAAGCAGGTCAATGGCTCCTGAAGAGTTTGCCGGGCTTTTGCAGGAAAAGAACGGAATAATTACCGAGGTGCTTATCCTTCCCGGAACCGAATCAAGTGATACAAACGCAGTTCTCAGGCTTTACATGATGCCGAATATAAAAGCAGCAGGCTCTGTCCACAGCCATCCAGGGCACAACCGGAGGCCCTCAAAAGCCGACTTACGTCTTTTTTCGAAAACCGGAAACTATCATATTATAGTGGGCAGTCCTTACAACAGGCAGAGCTGGACCTGCTACGATAGGGAAGGAAATATCAGAGAACTTCCTGTCCTTGATGTAGAATTCGAAGAGGAAGAAGAGATTTGAAAGAAAAGAATCTCATATTATTGCATATTTCTGCAGCATAGTTATTATTTCTGTAGATATCCGGAAAACTTCAGGTTAATATTTTGCTTTGTTCACCTGAACAATTTTACATTTTACCCTCAAACAATTTTTAATATTTCTTTTGAAATGATCCCTTAAAAACTATCTTCTTCTCCTGAACCTGTCTACTGCCTATCTTATTGCCTACCAAAAACATTTTATTTACAGATACACATTATTTATGGGATACATCCTGTCCTTTATAGAAAGGAAGGTAATTTTAAACAAAACTTTGTATCCAGGAAACATATCTGGAACTCAAGGTCCAGATAGCCTTCACATATCTGGAGGTAGTA
>DUGS01000008.1:6741-13522 GCA_013331265.1 Methanosarcina sp. | reverse complement strand
TGTATCCGGGCAAACACTCTGGGAAGAAAACCAGATGGCCTTCACGTATCTGGAGGTAGTAATCCTAATGCCTACATGCCAAGACTGCAGATTTTACACGGCTATAGATGAGATAAAAGGCGAATGTTTCAGCCTCGGATTTGAAGTACGCGGAAAAACCGATTCCAAGAAGTGCCCGGAGCGGGCTTTCAGGCCAAATAAAGGTCCAAAATCGAAAAAAGCCGGAGCGGCAAGATACTAAAATAATAGCGGATCGGGGACGAAAAAGCCCATTAGAAGAGGTTGAAAGTGTAAACAGCATTGGTTAAGCCCCAGATGGACAAAATGCCGGAAAGCGCAAAAACCTTTTTTCTGCTTGCCGGAATCAAATGAATTTTTTAAGTCCAATTCAATATTTTACTTTTATGTCTCCTTTTTTATCTTTACCTTAATTTATGTGCTGATTTTGCTATATTGTTCAAACATACTACTTTGCAAATTACTAAAAAAGATTAAGGAGGCTGCCCCTCATATATGACAAAGCAGAGTAAACGCCTCTCTTTCGGCAAGTATGATCAGTAACTTTCGTACCTTTATGTTGATTTCTCTGTTTTTCAATTATCCTGTTTTTCATCCTCAGAGACTACGAGATATTCAGGAATGATCCTGGTGTTGCTGCCGTTTTCATTCGTTACTGTAAGACTTACATCATACTTTCCGGGTTTGGTAAAAGTATGAGTCGCATTCATGGCATGTTTTGAATTAATACCGTCTCCGAAATCCCAGAACCAGTAAATCGGTGCACCTGTACTGTTGTCAGTGAATAACACCTTTAACGGTGAATATCCTGAAGTTGGGAATGCAGAGAAGTCAGCAACAGGTGTTTTTAATGATGGTTCCACTCCCGAAACAGTACACATGTAAATATCCTCATTTATTATGTCCTGATAACCATCCATCCTATATTCATTACGCCAATCTGCCCAGACTATCCTGTCACCAGAGATTGCAGGGCTTAACTGTCTAGATTTATTTGATGTGATCTGAGTTTCTGTATGAGTAGAAAGATTGTACATATAAATATCGGCATTTCCATTGCGAGAATCTACCCATACCACTCTATCCCCATAGATAGCAGGAGATTCCTGAGAGTCTTTATCAATAGTGATTCGAGTTTCCTTAGAAGTTGAAATATTGTACATATAAATATCCCAGTTTCTATTGCGCCAATCTGCCCATACCACTCTATCCCCATAGATAGCAGGAGAGTATTGATCTGAATCATCAGCAGTTATTTGGGTTTCTGTGGAAGTGGAGAGATCGTACATGTAGATATCGGTAGGGTTATAGTCTTCTCCGTTGCGAGAATCCTGCCAAAATATTCTGTCCCCGTAGATTGCAGGATATCCCTGCAAAGATTTATTTGTGGTAATCTGGGTCTCCTCGAAAGTTGAAAGATCATACATATAGATATCAGCATTTCCATTTCGTGTATCTACATACACAACCCTATCTCCATAAATAGCAGGATCTCCTGCCTTTCCGCTGTTTGTAATCTGCATTTCTTTTGAAGTAGAAAGATTGTACATATGGATATCGAATTTATCCCATACATTGGGATTATTGTCATTGCTATACTCCTGCCAGACTATTCTGTCCTCATAGATCGCAGGCCCTGTATTATAATATGAATTATTGAAAGTAATCTGAGTTTCCCTGGATGTAGAGAGGTCGTACACATAAATATTGTAATATCTCCACCCATTGCAGTCATCTAAAAATACTATTTTATCTCCGTAAATGGCAGGCATCGTCTGATTTGATTTATTTGTGGTGATCTGAACCTCCTTGAGAGTGTATTGAGGCCTATTGGATGCTGTTATTGGATACAATTTAAAGGAAGTACCGTTTGCATTGTTTACTGTCAGATTGACAGTATAGGTACCGGATACAGGGTACACATGAACTGGTGTTTTATCTGTAGAGTCCGCGACTCCGTCATTATCGAAATCCCATGCTCTGGATGTGGCATTTTGCGAAAAGTCTGTAAAAATGACAGAAAGAGGTACATAACCACCAGTTACGTTGGCACTGAAGTCTGCAACAGGAAATACTGTTTGGTCCTTTTTGGATATAGAGACTAGAGGAAGATAATCAACATCGTACGCACTGACCGTGTAGATAGAGTCACCAATCCCATCTCTATTCCAATCGTTACAGGTTTGAGAAAAACCGGTTCCATCAGGCTTTGCCCAGTAATTGCCACCGATATAAGCTCCACCTATGATGTTAGTACCTGGAGTTTTTGTGGTATTCAAGGCAACATAATTTACTCCGACTCCATTGTTTATTGGTTTTGCAGCATAATAGGTTCCTGTATAGTTGCCTGTGTCGTTAAAGAGGTTGATAGTATTATTGAATATATTGTTGTAGAACCAATTAGTCCCATTATATGGCATAGCCTCATAGCTAACTTGTGCCTCATAACTAACTTGTTTGATATATACGCCATATTGCTCGTTTAGCTCTACCTTGTTATTGGCTACCAGATTCCCAGAAGAATCACCTTCTAGTGATATTCCTATATTGTTGTTTGAAATCGTGTTATTTAAGAGTGAATTAGCTCCTGCCTGGTCCATGGTAAAGCCGCTAAACAATATCCCTATATTGTTTTTTGAAACATTATTATTTAGAAATGAATTACCTCCTGAGTCTCCAACATAAATTCCTCGATCATTAGATGTCAGAGTATTATTATGAACTGTGTTATGCCCCGTGAGCCAG
The DNA here is from genome assembly GCA_013331265.1 of Methanosarcina sp. GTDB lineage: Archaea > Halobacteriota > Methanosarcinia > Methanosarcinales > Methanosarcinaceae > Methanosarcina > Methanosarcina sp10923u. The sequence continues at coordinate 10,759 of DUGS01000008.1, read as the reverse complement.
ACTAGAAAGATACCATTAGTACAATTTACAATCGTATTGTTTTCTATTTCATTAGAGGAGGTTTCAGAAAGGACAATCCCATAACCATTATCGATCCCGTTTGAAATATAATTGCCGAGAATTTCACAGCCAGGACCTTCACCTACCCCTATGCCGCCATTCAAAAGTGTATTATTAAGCAAAACACAATTATATGGCCCGTGATGAACACCAATGCTTCCGTTAACAATTAGATTGTCAGAAATTGTAAAATTAGAATCTTCTTCAGGACCCGATACAAAGATACCTGAATTTAACATTACATTTTTTTCGATATTTGAATTGTAACACTCATAAGCATTAATACCCAATTCCAAAATATTATTCTTAACAGTGCAGTTTTCAATATTAGCATGCCGGAGTTCACCCATATGACTTTCCAAAGCTAAATGTTTCTGTATACTAAATCCGCTTACAGTAATGTTATTTTCACTAATTTTAAAAGCCCGAACAGTAGTATCTTCAGGATTTTCAGATTTAGAAATGATGCTTATGTTCTGTGCCCCTACGTCCACACTTTCGTTATAGAGACCCGGATAAACAAGAATAATATCTCCTGAAGAGGAACTGTTTACCGCTTCCTGAATCGATCTGAAATCTGCACCTGAACCACTATAATCTACCGTAATTTCCCTGGCGGATACAGGACTATAAGCCAGAATCATAAGAAAGATAGCACCCACTATGAAAATGGCAAATTTACTCATCCACACCTGTTACTTCCCCCTTTAAACCAGAAATATGAAACAAATAAAACCCTATAAAGTTATTTAAAAGTTTACAAAGTTTTGAATTTAGCTATTTAAGGACAATAGGCCTTATTTTCAAGAATTATATAATCATAACCATTTATTTGAGGAAATTGCAGCATGTTGAAAAGTTATTTTATATTTAAAGCCTTAAAAAGCACTATTTTTTAGTTTTAATTGTTTTTATTCTTATTTTTCATTAATTAAAGGGGCTGAGTACTAAAAACATGTTTTTGAATAATATCCGTTGCGCCAATTCCACCATACTATTTTGTCCCCTTAAATGCCAGGATAACATTGTCCTAATTCAGTAGCAGCAGTTAAAAATTTATCAGACGTCTTGTTTATTCTTATCTGACCTGGTACCTCCTGCATCTTTTTTATTACCGTTTATAGGAATTGCGAATGCAAAGGTGCTGCCCTCGCCGGGAATGCTCCTGAACCAGACATACCCTCCATGCAGGTGTACGATCTGCTTTACTAAAGAAAGGCCAAGTCCAGTTCCCTGAAATTTCTTTGAGGAAAAAGCATCAACCTGGCTGAAAGGCTTGAAAAGCTTGTGCTGATCTTCAATATTTATCCCGATTCCGGTATCCGTAACTGTTACTTCTACCAGTTCTCCTTTTCTCCTTGCTCCTATCTTTACAGGGTTGTTTTCATAAGAGAATTTTATAGCATTATCCACAAGATTATACATAATCTGAACAAAACGAGCTTCATCAGCACGGATAGTAGCAAGGTCTTTATCCACGTCGATTTCAATTTTAATGTTTTTACGGTCTGCGAGCGGAGATAGAAGATTCTTGACAGTGCACAGCTTATCAGCAAGTTCAAACTCTTTATAATCAAGCTCCATTTTTCCGGCTTCTACCCTGGAAAGATCAAGAATGTCATTTATTAGATTAAGAAGATGTTTTCCGCTATTTGAAATATTAGCTGCATACCTTAGTTGCTTTTCATTCAAATTTCCAAAAACCTGTTCGCATAGAAGGTCTGAAAAGCCTATAATTGAATTAAGCGGGGTTCTCAGTTCATGACTCACATTTGCCAGGAACTCGCTCTTGGTACGGTTTGCTATTTCTGCAACCTGTTTTTCCTGCAGAAGCTTTTCTACTGATTTCTTTCCAGTAATGTCCCTGCAGGTTTCCAGAACACCTATAATCCTGCCACTCTCGTCAGTAACCGGGCTGGCCTGGACAAACCAGGAGTTCCCGTCCTCCGAAATAAATTCCCCTGAATCCTTATTTCCTGTTTCAAAGACATTTTCAAGCTTCAGGTATTCGAAGGAAGTGTCGCTTATCCCCTGAATACTTTTAAGATATTTTCCCTTTGCCTTCTCAAGGTCCATTTTCATATGTTTAAGGGCAGCTTTGTTCGCCCAGATAATCTTAAGTTGAGGGTCTATAAAAATAACCAGCTCATTCAAAGAATCGAGAAGGACTTTCTTTTCACGTTCCTTTGCCTTCAATTCCTGTTCTGCAAGGTAGATATCATTTAACATCCCGTTTATTTCCCTTGAGAGGCGATAGAGTTCATCATCGCCTTTTAGAGGCAGCCTTCTGGAAAAATCTTTTTCCGACCTGACTTTTGTAACAAAATTATCTATTTCGACCAGCCTTGAGACAAAGAAACTATCAAGTGCAACTTTAACTCCAATCCCTGTCATAATCCCGGTCAGCAAAAGAAAAAAATACATATAACTCAGGGTTCTTTTACTGTTCAAATAAAGGTCTCTTGGAAAATCAGCTCTCATAATAATGGCAGGCTGCCCTGAAACATCCATCAACTCAAAATACCCTCCTATTCTCTTCTCACTAAAGAGCTCGACAATAGTCCTGTCCGGGAACTCAGAAAAATTTTGAAATTTTGCTTGAAAATCGGCAGGCATATCTCTATCGACTCTATACATCGAAATCGAAGAGCAGGTTGTTTCTCTGAGATCGTTCAGAAGGGCATTGTCAAAGTACCTTCCGAAAATTAAAGTGCCTTTTACAGGGCCCTCATATCTTGTCGTAAGGATTGGACGGCAAGAAACAAACATTGGGGCTTCATCGAGCAAAACATAGCCCCTTACATAACCATCTTCTGATTTTGTAGAAAAAAGGCCACTTTCGGCCATTTTGAGAAGCTCTTCAGGAACGGGCTTTTCCTTGCCAGTGTTAACATCTATCGATTTTGTATAAACAACCGATCCGTTTTCATTCACAAAAAGCATAACATTAACCTTGAGCCCGGCAAGAGTCTGATTATGAAGGTTTGTAGTTATATATTTCTGGTTATTATCCTCGATAAAATGATAAGTATCGTCCCAGCAGGCCCAATCCTGAACCATGTTATCAAGATATTTTTGTTCGGTTGAAACCGCATTCTGTACCCTATTTACATTCTTTAATGTATCAGCCTGTTCAAGATCCAAAAAGTTTGAAAGCTGCATATTATAGGTATACGCAAATGTACCAGTAAGAACTGCAAAAATTAAAATTGTTATTATAAAAACCTTTTTACTAATATCTATTCCAAACACCCCAGATGACAGATAAATAAAAGCTAAAAACAATAAGTATTAACAACATTAAAAGGAGAGATAAGTATATAAGACTAAGTTGACATTAAAATAAATTTAAAGCAGACCACTGTTTATTTTTCAGATTTCGCGCTTAAATCTTATATAAAAAAATTAGTATTATTTAAATATTCATTAATAAAAATTTAATTATATTCAATGGGAAATCTGTATCCCTTTTACAATGGAGTTTGGGCCCTTGATTTACATACTTATTAAGGACCCTGAACATTAAAAGCAGCTGCAAATAACCTCTGCCGCCCCGAGTCTGATAAATACCAGACTATATATCCCTTAAGGCGGCTGGCTGGAAGTTCTGATTTCTAATTTATCTGGCTTCAGAAGTGGCCTCATGGACTTCCTGAGCGATCTGTACGAGCCTGAACCAGGTGTTAAGGGCAGAACGTAGGGAAACGGCATCTTCGGCTTTTACAGTGAGTATAAGGCGGTCTGCGTCTTCAAGCGCCAGCCCTATCCTGGACCTTTCGGAGAAGTTATCATTAAGTTCTGGAAAGACAACCTGGTAGATCTTTTCGGCAGCTTCGGTTTCGAATGTAAACTCTGCGGAAAGTTTCAAAGAATTCCTCCTGAGAAGAAACTGAATCTAAAAAACTTAGTTTTTAAACCGGCCATGACTATGATATTATTCTCAATGATTTATTCTCAA
>DUGS01000008.1:6172-6476 GCA_013331265.1 Methanosarcina sp. | reverse complement strand
AATTTCTGAATAAACTGAAATTCCCGAAGAAATTGAAATTCCAGACACAGAAAAACGGGTTGAAAAAGGGTTTTCGGTCAGTACTTTTTGAAACCTTTGACAGAAAATTTAAAAAGGGACTTCCCGCCGCCCATAAAATCGATCTCTTTCTCTCCTACCGCCATTACCAGGGAATTTGGAGGAAGCTGACCGACCTTGTCACTTTCGACCCTGTTGAAATGGAAAAAAGACTCAAGTGCGTCTACAATCTCTCCCTGACCTGTGAGCACCGGTTCAACGTCCGGAAACCAGTAAGAACCGATTT
>DUGS01000008.1:5720-5887 GCA_013331265.1 Methanosarcina sp. | reverse complement strand
AGGCTTTCCCTCTGCAAACTCCAGAATTTCCTGCATGCCCATTTTGCCGCGGGGAATACACCTGCTGGCAATAAAGCGTGAAAGAAGTTTGCAAAGCGTCCGGGTTTTTGCAGAAGGTTTACGAGAAGAAGTAACTAACATACTCCTTACTCGGCCTTAATGCGTTT
>DUGS01000008.1:5204-5432 GCA_013331265.1 Methanosarcina sp. | reverse complement strand
AGTGCACTTATAACCCATACAACCTCACGTACCTGAAAAGTGTTTGTTTACTTTGCCTCAGCAACGTTCTTCATTGTGCGCAGCAGAGTCTGACCAACGCTTGTGTAAGGGATGTAAGTCCCACCTGCGAAGGTATGTCCGCACTTGCTGCATTTCCAGATTCCTGTTCCAATCCTTCCCACTGTAGGGCGGGCACATTTGGTGCATACATGCGGGGCTCGCATGCGT
>DUGS01000008.1:4757-4897 GCA_013331265.1 Methanosarcina sp. | reverse complement strand
TTTTTTGCCATCGTTATAACTCCTAAAATGTAATATTAAGTCCAAAGGGATAGAACCGAATCTCTCTGCGGGCAGGTCCCGTCCTGAGACAGGGGTTCTTTAATCACCTTAAGACGTGCACTTAGACCGTAATACTGGCA
>DUGS01000008.1:3215-4536 GCA_013331265.1 Methanosarcina sp. | reverse complement strand
ATTTAATATTTATATTTAATTAATCCTGCATGATTTATTCGCTTTTTGCAAGTCCTTCAAGGTAGAGCGCGCGGATTTCCACTGCCTTTTCGATTGCCATATCTATCGCCTCGAAAAGCTCTTCCTCGGCAAGAGGGGCAGAACCCATTTTCTGCATGCCTGCAACAGACCCGTCCGAACTTGAAACTATGGTCAGTTTTGTTTCGCAAACCGCTTCCTCATCAAGGGAAGGGTCAACCATCAGTTTTGAGCCTATCTTGGCAATAGTTACGCCAACAGGCATCTCTTTCATTGCAAGGGGCACGTTTTCACCAAGTCCCTGCTGTTCGTTCGGGACAATAGTGGTCATAAGAGCCGCAATTGCAGCAAGACAGGATGCATCAATGATATTTCCATCATCATTCAGTATATGGACATCTATAAAGACGATCCAGACGGATTCTCCAACCGTTATGCAAAGCTTCTTTATATCAATTGCGCCTGATTCCCTGATTCCCCTGTCAACGACCCTTGCCATTTCGATTGCGTCTTCTCTCGGAGGCCCGGGCTCAAACTCAGGAGATGCTATAGGATTAAGTTCAAGGTTGGTGATGATCACGCCTTCGTCCTGGGAATCCGGGAAAGGAGTTCCGGTCTGAAGTTTCACACCTACGAGAACCTGCGTGTTCCCAAGGGTGACCTTTGCAGAACCCTCAGCTTTGGAAATAACGTTTGTTTCGAGCTTGATATCCCTGGAATCTTTAAACCCGCGTCCGTCCTGGCGCTTTTCTTTGACCATCAGGTTGTAAATATAGTCCTTCTTAAGTGTGGCTATGATTTCACTCATCTTTTTCACCTCTGGTTCCGGCTTCAGAGGGGTCTTTTACCACTTTCCAGGGACCTTCGGATTTTTCTTCTTCAGCCTCTTCTTCAGCTTCTGCCGTTTCAGTGGAAATTTCCTCAACTTCAACCTCGGGCTCAGCCTCTGCTTCTGGCTCGATATTTTCTTCTTCTGAGGAAGTGGTTTCCTCAATTTCAGCTTCCTCTTCTTCGAGCTCTTCTTCAATCTCTTCTTCGAGCTCTTCTTCAATCTCTTCTTCGGGCTCTTCTTCAACCTCTTCTTCGAGCTCTTCTTCAACCTCTTCTTCGAGCTCTTCTTCAACCTCTTCTTCGAGCTCTTCTTCAACCTCTTCGGCTTCTATGGAAGCGTCTTCTCTCTCGAGTTTGTCTTCAATTTCGTCAAACTCTTTGAGTTCAGGAGAACCTTCAAAAGAGGCTTCAAATTCAGCTTCTTCTTTAAGAGCTTCCTCTTCAAATTCCCCTTCTTCGAGCTCTTCTTCAA
>DUGS01000008.1:0-3016 GCA_013331265.1 Methanosarcina sp. | reverse complement strand
GCTCTTCTTCAACCTCTTCTTCGGGCTCTTCTTCAAAGTCAGGGATTACCTCACTGGCAAGGATTTCGGCTTCAGCTGATTCTTCTGAGGTCTCTGCTCCAGTCTCTCTGGCTTCCTCATGCGCTTCTTCAATAATAATTGCGGATTTGGGGACAGCGAGCTCTTCTTTTTCGGCTTCCTTTTCACTGACTTTTTCTTCAGAGACCTCTTCAACAGGGGTTTCAAATTTCTTTCTCAGGGCTGCTTGCTGTATTGCGAGGATCTCCTTGCAGCCTTTCTTTACGAGTTCCATCCCTTTCTTAATTTCTTCCGGGGTGAGGTGCCCGTCCATCTGGACAAGGGTAATCTCTCCATCCTGGGTTATTGCTACAGGGAAATCAGCTTCTCCATAGTTATCCTCTTCCTTATTAAGGTCAAGAACAACCTGCCCGTCAACTTTTCCAAAGGCACAGGCGGTAATGAGCCCCTTCATGGGAATCCCGGCATCTGCAAGGGCTATACTTGAAGCATTGATTGCTGCTGTCCTTGTCCCTGCATCGGCCTGAAGCACTTCAACAAAAATATCAATTGCTGTTTTAGGAAACAGCTCAGCCATAATAACAGGTTCGAAAGCTTCCCTGGAAACCTTTGAAATTTCGATGCTCCGCCTGCTTGGTCCCGGACGAGCACGGTCTTCCACGGAGAATGATGCCATATTATATCTGTAACGGATAACCGCCGAATCTGCGCGCTGGCTGCGGCGGGGATGAGCTTCCCTGGGGCCAAATACGCCTACCAGGATCTTATTCCTGCCCCATTCAAGATAACATGAACCATCGGCTCGCGAAAGTACGCCGATCTCAATTTTCATGGGCCTTATCTCATCCGCGCGCCTCCCGTCAAGGCGCAGCCCATCGTCGGTGATTAATTTATCAGGTTTATCACTCATACTTAAATCTCCAAACAACTCCTAAACCAAATACTCTAGAGAAGCTACCTAAAATTCTCCTGACTCTATCCGGGACTCAATTCTCAGGATCCAGCAGTACATCGATCTTCCGGTATATATCTTCGGAATGATCTTCCTTTGCCACATTCACACCAGTCTTCTCATTTTTAAAAAATTTAACGGGCTTTGACTCTTTCTGTTTCATCCGTTCATTTTTCAAAAAATTGTAGATCCGGTCTGTCAACCCGGAACGTTGGGCTTCAACTTCGATTTTTCGGAGGGCCTTGTTCAAAAGCTCTATATCCTCATCCTTCCCATCAATCCATATTCTGCCGTTCTGGCCTACGAAAATGCTGCAGTTTGTCTCTTTCTTCAGCATGGAGATCATGGAACCGCCGTGTCCAATTACACGGGGGACTTTTACAGGCTCAACTTCAACAATATGGCCTGTTTTGAGTTTATGAAGGCTCGGATCCCTCAGGGCAAGCTCTATTTTCATGGAACTATCCACATCTCTTACCCTGAGAATAACAGAGTCGCCTACGTCCAGAATTTCAGGCATTTCCCGGGATTCGACTCTTCTCGGATACTCGGATACATGGAGCAAACCATCATAAGGAGCCGCAATATCCAGTATCCAGTTGGATGGAGTAACCACAATAACGATCCCTATCACCACATCATTCACTGAGGGGATATAAGCTCCCGCAAGTGGGATCACTCCAACTTTATCCTCTTTGAGGTTTTCAATACCGCAAAGCGAAGAATAGATTTTGTCGTTCTTGACATACGTCCCGTATCCGGACTTTTTTACATTCTCGGATAACAGGTCACCAGGGATCACTATTTTTTTCTCCATCCAACATCCTCTTATAAAAGTTTAGTCTGAGCCTCTCCCTTCGTGAGATGATTTATAAGAGCGTAAAAATCAGTTTGGACTCCTGCAGGAATCCTTACCACTGCAATCCAGGAGCCGTCATGCTGCCATTCTTCCTTAGTAATGCTTCCGGCTTTGGAAATATCTCCGTATGCCTTTGGGGCATATTCGGGAGGGATTTTTACAGCAATATCAATTTCTTCAAAGCGTATCGGGATAAGCGGGCGAATGGCCTTCATTGTAATTGTTACCAGCTGATCCACACTTTTTAAAGGGTCTATATGCACCCTTGCCTCTTCCATCGCTCTTTCTATCCTTGCGGGAGGGTGAGGTGCTCTAGTCTGAGGGTTTATAGCATTTCTGGAAATGGTATAAATAACCTTTTTCTTTTTCTCTTCAAGCATTCGTTTTCTTTGCTCAGCGGTAAGCTGAAGCTCTCCGCTCTTCAGGATCACGGCAGCGATCTCAAGGGGGTCGGTTGTCTCAAAAGAGTTGAGAATATCGGACTCTGCTGCCCGGTCCCCTCTGTTGGCATCTTCGAAGATAGTTTCAACTGCCAGAACGTCTTCGAGGTTTATTTCTTCGCCTCGCTTATAGGCCAGAGCCCCTTCGGGCTCGACCAGGACTTCGAAATGTTTGCTGCCTCTTTTAAGTCGGGCAGTCACTGCCTCGTCCAAGGACACCATTTTCGAATACCTTCTCTAAAACGTAGGGTTTGAGAATCAGAATTTTCTGACTACTCATTATCTAAATATTTATATGTTTTATTCTTTGTTTTCTGTTTCCTTGTGTTTCTCAAGGATCTGCTGAACATAGTTCTCTACTTCTTCAGGAACTAATTTTCTGAATTTCTTATCCTCAAGGGACACAACGCCCACTTCAAGGGTTCCGGCATCGAACTTGCCTTCAGCAGCCTTATAGAGCGCATCCATACCAAGGAGGATAGCATCGTCAATGTTCATATCTTCCCTGTAGTCTGCCTCAAATACCTCAACAACTGCATTCCTGCCCGCACCTATGGCTGTTGCCTTGTACTCAAGGAGAGCGCCACTCGGGTCAGTCTCAAAAAGCCGTGGCTTGTTGTCGTCAACACCTGCAATCAGGAGTGCAGTTCCGTATGGGCGAACTCCTCCATACTGGGTATATGTCTGCTTGTGGTCACAGATTTTCTTGGAGATAACCTCCACACCTATGGGTTCGTCATAAGAAAC
>DUGS01000126.1:3660-3948 GCA_013331265.1 Methanosarcina sp. | reverse complement strand
CCGAAGCAAGAATGAAGGTGCGTACCAAAGTAGCGTACCAAAGGAGCGTACCTACTCGAACGCTCCCCCAAGAAGGATAACCCCAGTCACTGGAACGCACCCCCAAGAAGGATAGCCCTAAAATACTGTGGGAAAGTTGAGTTATATATGTATAAAACATTAGCTTTGATTTTTTGTGTATTAAATGCTTGATTTCTGCTGGGAGTGTAAATTCCCCCCCAGCAGCATGAGAGTCTACATTGGAATTGTTTTTTGCAGAGAAATAACCGTTAATCATTAACTAACATA
>DUGS01000126.1:0-3448 GCA_013331265.1 Methanosarcina sp. | reverse complement strand
AGAATAAAACTCTTACGAAAGGAGAGCTGCATATGAATTTTGAAAAATTTACAGATAAAGCGCAAGAAGCTGTAGTTGAAGCACAACAGCTTGCGATAAAAATGGATCATCAGCAGGTGGATGGAGAGCACCTGCACATGGCTTTTTTGAATCAGGAAGATGGGCTTATACCAAAGCTTCTGCAGCTTTGCGGTGTGGACTCTGATGCATTCAAAAACGATTTAAATAAAGAGCTTGACAAGATTCCACGTGTTTATGGGAGTGGGGCGGATCAGGTGTATGCTTCACGACGGTTTAATCAACTTTTACTTAAGGGCGAGGATGAAGCGAAAAAGTTTAAGGATGAGTTTGTAAGTGTTGAGCATGTTTATCTGGTAATGATAGGGGAGAGAAATACATCGTCCGCACGCCTGTTTGCAAAGTATGGAGTGGATAGAGAAAAGATGCTTTCTGCTCTATCAAAGGTAAGAGGCTCAGAGAGAGTTACAAGCAAAAACCCGGAGGAAGGCTACCAAGCACTGGAGAAATATGGACGCGATTTGGTAGACCTCGCAAGAAATGGAAAGCTCGATCCGGTTATCGGAAGAGATCAGGAGATTCGCCGTGTAGTCAGTATTCTTTCAAGAAGAACAAAAAACAATCCTGTTTTAATTGGTGAGCCTGGGGTTGGAAAGACTGCAGTGGCAGAGGGGCTTGCCCAGAGAATCTTAAAGGGTGACGTTCCGGAAGGGCTAAAAGACAAAACAATTTTTGCGCTTGATATGGGAGCATTACTTGCGGGTGCAAAATTCAGAGGTGAATTTGAGGAACGATTAAAAGCTGTTCTAAAGGAGATTTCTCAGTCGGAAGGCAGAATTATACTTTTCATTGATGAGCTTCATACAATTGTAGGCGCAGGTAGAACCGATGGTGCAATGGATGCGAGCAATATTTTAAAGCCCATGCTTGCACGGGGAGAGCTGCATTGTATTGGCGCTACAACTCTGGATGAATATCGTAAATACATTGAAAAAGATGCAGCCTTGGAGAGAAGATTCCAAATGGTTATGGTGGATCAGCCTACTGTTGAAGACACAATATCCATCCTAAGAGGGCTTAAGGAAAGGTTTGAGATTCACCACGGAGTTCGCATTACAGATAATGCTATTATTGCTTGTGCAGTATTATCGAACAGATATATAACAGAACGATTTTTGCCGGACAAGGCTATAGACCTTATGGATGAGGCAGCTTCAATGCTAAGAATGGAAATTGACAGTATGCCTTATGAACTGGACGAAATAAACCGAAAAATTATGCAGTACGAAATAGAGCTTCAGGTTTTAGGTAAAGAAAAGGACAGAGGTTCCATTGAAAGAATGAACCAGCTTGAGTCTGATATACAGAAGCTTAGGCAGGAAGCCGATGTTATGAAAGCACAATGGGAAATGGAGAAAAGTTTTATCCAAAATGAAAAGGCTCTAAAAGAGGAAATTGAACAGGTAAAGCATGATATAGAAATTGCAGAACGCAATTATGACCTTGAGGCTTTAGCAAGGCTTAAACACGGACGGATGCCGGAGCTGGAGAAGCAGATGGAGGATTACAAAAAGCGCCAGTCAGGTGTTGAAAAGCAATTACTAAAGGAAGAGGTAACCGAGCAGGAAATAGCAGAAATTGTTTCTAAATGGACGGGTATTCCCATAACAAGGCTTGTGGAGGAAGAAAAAGAGAAGCTTTTGAATTTGGAAAACATCCTCCACAAAAGAGTGATCGGGCAGGATGAAGCAGTAACAGCAGTTTCTGATGCAGTTATCCGCGCAAGGGCAGGGCTTAAGGAATTATCAAGACCGATAGGCTCATTCATCTTTTTGGGTCCTACCGGCGTGGGAAAGACAGAGCTCGCAAAAGCTTTATCAGAGGCATTGTTTGACAGTGAAGATAATATGGTTCGTATCGATATGAGCGAATATATGGAGAAGCATTCGGTAGCCCGCCTGATAGGAGCACCTCCCGGTTATGTAGGGTATGAAGAGGGCGGACAGCTAACTGAAGCAGTTCGACGCAAGCCCTATTCAGTTATTTTGTTTGATGAAATAGAAAAGGCTCACCCGGATGTTTTCCATGTGCTCTTACAGCTTTTGGACGACGGGCGTTTAACCGATAGTCAGGGTCGAACTGTTAATTTTAAAAACACAGTGGTCATTATGACATCGAATATAGGAAGCTCCACTCTGCTTGATGCGATAAATGCAGACGGGATTATTCCCGAGTACACGAAAAACGCTGTTATGGATGATTTAAAAATTCATTTCCGCCCTGAGTTTATAAACAGAGTAGATGAAATAGTTATGTTCAAACCTCTTTCAAGGGAAGATATGCACTCTATTATTGATCTGATAATAGAAGAGATTAGGCATAGGCTCGAAGATAGGAATATTTCCCTTGAGATTACGGGAGAAGCTAAGGATGTAATACTGGATAAGTCGTATACACCGGCTTATGGTGCACGCCCATTAAAGAGATTCATTCAGAAGGTTGTCGAAACAGATCTCGGCAGAAAAATTATTACAGGAGAGATTCACGAAGGAAGCACTGCAGTGATAGACTCTGAAAATGGCGAATTGCAAATAAGTGTTTTGCACGAGTAAAAATATAAAAAACATACGAAAAATGTGAAACGTGCGAAATGTTTAAGGCACACAAAGAAATAAGTAATAAAAACGGTTATTGTTTCTTGTACAATGATATATTAAAATCAATGGCAGGTATTACATTAATCAGTTTCGGGATTAATCATAGAAAGCCGAATATTGGGTTTCCTATTTCGTGTATTAATGTAATTTGTTGGCTAAGTAGCTGCATTTCGTTCTGAACTGTACAAATTCTGTAATGCAAAAGGTGTGAACGTGATATAAACATTGGAAATGGAAGGTGAACAATATGGAATGGGAGTATTTAGTAGAAAAAGCCATAAAGGCTAAGGAAAACGCATATGTACCTTATTCAGAGTTTCGAGTTGGAGCTGCTGTTCTTACAGATAGCGGGAAGGTGTTTGTTGGCTGTAATGTTGAAAATGCCTCATATGGTGCAGCAATTTGTGCTGAGCGTACTGCTGTGGTAAAAGCTGTTTCTGAAGGAGATACTAAAATAAAGGCAATAGCGATAACCAGTGACAGCCAGGACTACACCTTTCCCTGTGGAATATGCAGACAGGTTATAGCTGAATTCTGTGATGAGGAAACACAGGTAATATGCAGCAATAAGAATGGTAAATATGTTAGATATTATGTTAAAGACATTCTGCCCCATGCCTTTACAAAAAAAGATCTTTTATGATATTGAAAAAGAACTTGAGTAATATATAATATGGTTATCACCCAGAAAGTCACAAAGTAACTTTCTGATGAAGTTTAAGACTTTTTAAATTTCATCAGCCTTCTTCCGAAGGCTGGATAACCATATTGTG
>DUGS01000076.1:8532-9079 GCA_013331265.1 Methanosarcina sp. | reverse complement strand
CAATCGGAAGCCAGCTCTCTTCGGCAATCATGACTTCGCCGCACTTCTTGCAGTACCAGATCGGAATAGGGGTTGCAAGAAGTGCGGCGAAGTCATGATTGCCGAAGAGAGCTGGCTTCCGATTGACCCGAACGAAAATGCACCAAAGAAAGCCTGTGCTTGCGGCTCAACTGAATTCGAACCCGAAACAGATGTCCTTGATACCTGGATGGACTCCTCGATTACGGCATTACATGTTTCTGGCTGGGAAAGCGAGCACGATCTCCGCCTGCCTGCCCAAATTCGCCCTCAGGGGCATGATATCATCAGGACCTGGGCTTTCTATACTATCCTGAGAAGCCTGGCGCTTGAAGGAAAAAGGCCCTGGGACTCTATAGTGATTAACGGAATGGTGCTCGGACCCGACGGGCACAAGATGAGCAAATCCCTCGGAAACGTTATCTCTCCTGAAGAAGTGACCACACAGTACAGTGCAGACGCTTTCAGGCAGTGGGGCGCTGTTGGGGGTTCCACAGGCTCGGACGTAATGTTCCGCTGGAAAGATGTG
>DUGS01000076.1:7743-8240 GCA_013331265.1 Methanosarcina sp. | reverse complement strand
AAGATGTGGAGTATCTACAGGTTCTCGATGTCCCACTTAAAGGACTTTGAGCCTGAAGATGCCGAAAACTTCCCTCTGGACTCTCTCTACACAATTGACAGGTGGCTCCTGAGCAAGCTTAACAGGCTTATAGACACCGCCACAAAGGAGTTTGACGAGTACCAGTTCGATTCTACCTTCAAAGCCATTAGGGGCTTTGCCTGGGAGATCCTTGCAGATAACTACCTGGAACTTGTGAAAGGCAGGCTCTATGGAGAAGATCCAGAAGGCAGGAAAGCAGCCCAGTATGTGCTATATACAACAACCAGGACCCTTTCCCTTATGCTGGCTCCATTTATACCTTTCTTTGCAGAAGAGATGTACTCAAGGTTCGACAAAGAAAGCGTGCACACTCAGGCCTGGCCATCGGTTAATGAAAGTCTGATAAGCGAAGAAGCTGAAGCAGCAGGCGAAATGATCAAAGACATTACAGGTGAGACCCGCAGATACAAGTCAGA
>DUGS01000076.1:0-7453 GCA_013331265.1 Methanosarcina sp. | reverse complement strand
CTCCTGCATTTGAGTACGTGCCTGTTGAAGTTAAACCCAATATGGGCATTCTAGGACCGCGCTTCAGAAAAGATGCGGGAGCCGTTGTGAAAGCCCTCAAGGCAGAAGACCCCACTTCAGTCGAGGCTCAGGCAGCTTCAGGAAAAATAACAATCGCCGTAAACGGAGAAAAAATTGAACTCGGACCCGAAGCAGTCGAAATCCGGAAAGAAGTAATTTCCGGAGGCCGTGAGGTCGACGTGCTTGATGTAAAAGGCGCAGTAGTCGTAATTGTCAGGTAAGCCAAAGCTTACCTTCTTTTTTACATATTCTTCCAGTCAACTTTTTACTTTTTTGAAGAGCCTAATACAAGCTGGTGTAGTCTCACATATTACTTAAACTGAAAAAAGAATGCTCACAAGAGATTAAAAATATAAAGGTACAAATTTAAGAAAAATATAATTAAAGAAAATATAAAGGAAGAAAATTTCAATTAACCTGCAGTTCCGGCAAGTTTCACTGGAATTTTACATGCTGGTATTTGATTTTACAGGTTTGTTGAAATTCTTAGAATATATCTTAATTAGTTTGGGTTGTTTTAGTTCTCACCAGCATCAGAGAGAAAGATAAGACAAGAAGCGCTGCATAAAACACCACGCTGGGATCAAACCTGTTATATAGGGACAGCCAGGTGTATACGAGCATTGACCCTGAAAACACTGCTAAAACTATAAGCCCAATATATTTTGCATCTACCATTTTTCATCACTCACTTTTCTTGTTATTCTACAATTTTTTTGTTTTTAAATTCAGTATTATTATTATTATTATTATTATTATTTAGAACTGTAATTTATTTCAATTTCAGAATAAACAGTTGATCAGTTATGATTTGTAAAATGCCTGTATTTATTTAGATTATTGAGAACGCCTTCAAGGTCAGATTTCATCAGCTTCAAATCCAGATTTTCCCCTTTCATATTATCCATGAAATTAATCTTTTCCTCTCTCTTAACTACGATATCTTTTTTTAGCGAATCTATTAAATCGTCACTTTCGTCACCAAACTTAACCTCTGTAACATTCTCGTTAAATTCGAAGTTATTTTCAGCTGGTTCGTTATCCAGTCCATCAACTTTAATCGCAAATTCACTTTCATCTAATTTAAAATCATTATCAAACGACATATCCAGGTCTGAAAACATCTCAACAGGAGATGGTAATGCAGCCTTAAGTTCAGGACTGCTGCCTGTTAAAGTGTTTGAAGTAGACATTTTAGATAGAAGGCCGTCATCAAAATCTAACTCGTCTTTTTTAGATTCAACTACTTTATCAAGAGTGTTAACTTTGTCAGTTCCACTCATTTTTAGATCTGGTTTCCAGTTATCAGATTTTTGGGAATTAACAAAAAGCTTCTGAAGAGCATCTTTTGCTTTCAGGACTTTTGTTTTCACCTGTACAAGGAAATTTTCACTGGAGTTACTCTGAATAGAGCTGGATTTATTCTGGCTTGAGCCGAAATTATTCTTGATTAAACTGCTAAATTTTTTGCTGAACTCAGAAAACGGTTTAAAGCCCTCAGAACCAATAGCTGTTTTTTTCGAACCTATCCCCGAAAAAAGTTTAAACTCTTTAAGATCAAATGAGGCTCCGCCTTTACTTTTATATCTGTCATATAGAGTTGTTGTCCCCATTACAGCCAGAGTTACAAAAATACCTATGAAGATTGTAAAGTTTTTTTCGTATATAGTTATAAGGTCCATATTCATACGCCTCCTGCGAGACTATCAAGTACTCCATCAAATGAAAAGACCATTTTCACTAATGGAGGGACTATAATCATCAGTATGCCTGAAAGTGTAAACATAAATGCGCCGTAGAAAATTGCTAAGTACATTGGCCCCCCTTTTACGGCAACTATTGCAAATATATTGGCAAGCGTTAGAATAATCGTTACTGTCACAACAAACTTGCATAGTAATTCGAGAGGGACACCCCCGAATATACCTAAATTCATACCGCTTAAGCCTCCGGGTATGCCTTCAAGTTTTGAT
Source organism: Methanosarcina sp. (assembly GCA_013331265.1). GTDB lineage: Archaea > Halobacteriota > Methanosarcinia > Methanosarcinales > Methanosarcinaceae > Methanosarcina > Methanosarcina sp10923u. Next base: position 5,420 of record DUGS01000076.1, on the reverse strand, counting down.
TCATCAATCTCAAACTGGGTAAAAAGGGATGATATGATAGTAGAAAATATCATCAGGATCTGCTCTATAAAGAGAAGCAGGGCAATCATTGATACATGCAGGGGTATGACGAGACTGGTAAATCCTTTGGCTATTCGTTCCCTTTTCATTCTCAAAAGAACCAGCTCAAGGTTGGATGAACTCACAAGCTCACCTACCACTTCTGCATTACCCCCGAAATTTACAGCATCTACAAAAACATTTGTCAATTTGTAGATCAAATAGCTTCCAGTCTCTCCGACAAATCTCTCCCAGCACAGCGCAGGGTCCAATCCGGCTGCCAGTTTCTTGTAGAGCTCCTGACTCATTTCTTTAAGCTCCCCAAGGTTTTTTGGGTCAATCTTTATAAGGGCTTTTGGAACTGTCAGGCCGGAACCACTTATAATAGACCCCAGACTACTTATGAAAGTTGTATAACTTTCATCCCTTTTGTTGATTTTATCAATATCTCTATTTGCCACAATTCCGACAGGCAACATAATAACTCCTGCAAGAACCATTCCGACTCCTTTGATATCGATGAAAAACTCAGGTGAACCAACAAAAGTCGGTATAATGGTAAATATCATAATAGCAAGAGTGGAAAGAGTAAGTGTAAGAGGAATCCACTTATGGATGTATACCTGTTCTTTTGATTTTATGCTTAGATTATGGACTTTAGAATCTTTAGGAGAGCATTTATAAAGTAATCCAACCGCAAAAAGTGACATAAAAAATATAATCACCATTGTGGAATAAAGCGTATCTGCCGGGTCACCTACGTTATATAAGATTACAGAAAGTAACATGATTATAGCTACAAGAGATGTCGAGACAAGCAATGCTGTGTAAGCGTTTGACCATTCTTTGGTAGTCTCAAGGTTTCTTTCGAACTCATCTTTTCTTTTTGTCTTAAACAGCTTCCATTCTTTTGTGAGGAATTCATTATCAGGTTCTCCTGCAGCTATAGCGTTTGATAGCCTGTTAAGAAGTTCCCTCATTCTCTCGTTAGTCACTTTTGTGGATACGAGCTCACATGCATTGGCGTAATCATAATGCCAGTTCTGAGCCAGTTCTCTAATCTGATTAAAATATTTACTTGGACAATATTCTTTTTTATCAGATATACTTGTGAATATTTTGTCTCTTGTAAGGTTGGCAGTTGATATTGAAGCCATATAAGTAAGAGCAAAAAGCATATCGTTACTTATATAGAGTTCTTGTAGGAAATGTCTGTATTTGTGAGAGAGCTGGTCTAAAATGGATCCTGAATTAGACCTTCTGTAAAAAATGTTTTTTATCTCATAGATACCCATCTAAACCACCAACTTAAAACTGGATCCTCAGCATACCGGCTTTTGTAATCTTTGCGATAGTGTTAAAAAATTCCCAGTAATTTACAATTCCTTCACTGTCCAATCTCTCCAGTATTTTTGCCCGTTTTTCAATTTCATCATAAATTACTTTCTTTTTTTTGCCGGGAATTCCAAGCCTTGTGGCGATTTTATTTTCAAGGATATATGAACTTCCCATAGCACTGAAAACATGTGTATCAGTAACAGGATCCCATGAAAAAGCTTCAATGAATGAAATTCCACCTTTATCCGGATTGTACCCAAGAACCTCATTTATACTGAGAACTCTCCTCACAAGCTTGCCGTCCGGTCTACGGACCGCAGACTGGATTAAAACAAAGTTGAGGTTATCCACGTATGTTTTTGGGATGTTTATAGGCTCAGCAGTAAGTCTCTGGATCAATTTTTCTACATTTGCAGCGTGGAACGTTGACATGACAGGGTGTCCTGTCTGCATAGCCTGGAATGCGACATTGCCTTCAACTCCTCGGATTTCTCCTACAAGGATGTAATTTGGTCTCTGCCTCAATGCCGCTTTGAGAAGGTCGAACATTGTAACATCCGAACCGCTACCTTCCCCTACACCCCCACCCCTTGTACTTCCTCTTGTTGTTTCTCTGGTCCAGTTTTTATGAGGGATCTGCAGTTCGGGCGTATCTTCGATTGAAACCAGTTTTGAATCAGGATTTATAAATGCCGTTATACCGTTCAACGTGGTTGTCTTACCGCTGGCAGTTTCTCCGCATATGAAACCACTCATTCCTTCACCGATCAGGATCCACAGGTAAGCTGCCATCCTGTAGTCCATAGTCCCTCCTTTTATGACCTGTAGAATACTGAACGGAATATCAGCAAACTTTCTTATGGTGAAATTACTCCCGTTTTTACTGATATCATCTCCAAAAACAATATTAATTCTTGACCCGTCTGGAAGTGTGGAGTCCACTATAGGGTTTTTGAAAGTAATGGGTTTTCCGATCCTCTCTGCAAGCCTGACAATGTACTGGTTGAGTGCATCATTATCGTTGAATTCAATAACACTTCTCAAACCCTTGAATACCTTATGTTCGATAAAGATCGGCCCCAGACCATTGCAGGTAATATCTTCAATTTTGTTATCATTTATGTAAGGGTCAAGGAAACCAACTCCGATTTTATCCCGGATAACGGAATACTTCAGAGCGTCAAACTGCTCTTTTGTCATGTACATACGATTTTTATCAGGGTCCTCCCTGGCTGGAAATAATCTGGACCATAATAGTTTATTAACACCGGAAGTAGATTTGTCAACCTGCTTTTTTTGTCCAATTACGCAAACAGCATCTAAGGACTCTCTCAATATCCTTTCCTTTTCTTCTAAATTTTCAGGATCAAACTCAATCCCTGTAAGGTAATCTACAAGTTTTGTTTCCAGTTCTTTAATGAGGTTTCCAACTCCGGTAAGGAGGATAGGCTCAATGGGAATATAGAAATTTCTTACGTCGTTTTTGTTTGGATAAATATGCACGTATATCTGGTCGTTGACCTTGTATATCAGATTGGGGTTCTCTATATCTCCATGTTTTGACTCGAGATTGGAGACATATCTGGGTATACCCATTGTATCTATGGGCAGGATATGCAGGTACTCCAGGAGATGAAGGTTTTTTTCAACTTCAGCCTGCATTTCCGGAGGGAGGAGCTTGTAAAGGTTACATGTCTTCAGATTTGAATGGTCATGTCCATCAAATTTTTTTGGTTTAAACGGAAAATTTGTATATACGCCTGCGTTAAGTACATGACCATCTTCAGTACTCAGCTTATCCTCAATGCTATCCATGTAAACCCCGTGCGCGGCTAGTTATTTTCAAATTATCTTATACTTTGGCCTGTGATATTGGAATTATCTTTAAACCGAACCCAGGCTGGACTTCAAAGCTCACTATATTACCTGTGCTTTTCTTAGCGCCTCTTATTTTTGAGACTTCCATAACACTAATATAACGATCAGTGAGCTGTTCCTTTCTCAAGAACAGATGACAATCACATGCTGACCGTATTCTGACAAGAGTGTCTTCTTTGAAAGCATGTTGATGTAAAGTAATGAAAATCGTATATCCCTTGTCGCACAAATTTTTCAAACTTGTGAGAAATTCAAGAATATTATCTTCATCAGAGTATGTGGTAAACATCGTGAGAGAGTCGATTATAATGACTCTTTCTTTGACACTTTTAATATGATCTGTAACAAGATGCAAAGTACCTTTCATTTGTTCGGGAGTCCACTCTACACCTTCAAGGTGAACCGGAAATATCCTGAAATATCCCCAGCTGTAAAAATCCGAGATATCGAGGCTCAGACTTTCCATTTGGCCCAGCATACTTTTAATGGTATTCTCAGTTGAATAATATGCTATCCTGTGAAGCTGGTTCAGGCCGCCATAAGCCAGTTGCTGGCAGAGTACACTCTTACCGGTATCGTTTTCTCCTTCGATGAGCACAAGGGAACCTAAAGGGATGCCCTCACCTAATTTTTTATCAATCTCATCATTACCGCTTGAAATAATATTCTTTTTTTCCTCTTTATCTCCCATTTTATTCACCTACCAGATGCTCTGCGGAAGAGACGATACCATTTTCAGTAATAATTTTTACAGTAAAGTTGTCATTGGTCTTCAGGTCGACCAGTAATTCAATAGTAATACTTTCATGCGGGTCCAGAATGCCAGGATTTATGATATCCACGTTAGGTGTTATGTTATATTGAGATTCATTCAGATAGGACACCTTACTATCTTTTACCAGGATAACATCCCAGAGACCGAAGTTGCCTAATTTGGTTTCACCTGTGTTCGCAACCGTGAAGTTGGCATGGTTTGTTGTGACATTAAACGCTATATTCTGGATTTCAATTCTGGTTTGAAGCCGATCCATCATTGTATGGTGAGCTGAAACGTATCCGTTGTAAGAAGACTCTACAAGATTATTAGCCCCCATCGTAATAGTGCCTGCAACAACCAGAACCGCCCCAATCACAAAGAACGCTACGATTATTGTATCAAGGCCCATAATATCACTTTGAGAATGTATCTGATGCTGATACCCCGTTGTAAAGGAAAAATGTGATTTTATAAATATCACTTGGCAGGGAATCAAGCGTTATTGTTGCCTTAATAGTCTCCCCACGATTCCAGGTGTCTCCACCGCCATTTTCAAGAGTGTATTTCCATGAAGGAGTTGAAGCAGATTCAAATCCTGGATTCCAGTAGCCTGAAGAAGACATTATGAATATGTCACTGAATTGTAGCTGGGAAAGAGGTATATTTGATGACCCGACATTTTTTATCCAGACAGAAACATTATTTCCATCAGGATAAATAAAGATGATATCGATATCTGTTTTAAACTGGTCTTCCATATTATACGCAATGGAATTGTAAGAGTCAGATAGACCATATACAGAAGGAAGTATGGCATTAACAAAAGCCACTGCAGCTATAACACTCACAATTACGAGTATCGCTGAAGCAATCACTTCCTTGGACATACGTTTTTCACCATAATATTGTTTATTTTACGTTCATTTTTTCATTCAGGATGTAACCCAGCATTTTGGAATCAAGGGACGGATCTTCGGGATTAAGTATATTATAAAGCCTGTACAGATCCACCACAGCATCATCAAGGTTGTTATTTTTACCAAGTATTTCAATGACTTTAATAATAATCTCTTTAAGATCACTGGGAATATATCCTAAGAGGGAGAACACTTCAATTAATTCCTTTATTGCGTCCTGATCGTATTTTCCCACCATGTCCTTGCTCCAGACAATAGTCCTGTAGAAGGAGATGGGATCAATAAGTTTGGAGTCAACCCTTTTAGGCTGTTTTTTAGCAGCTTTTTTCAGATCCTCAAATGGATTTTTCGGGATCTGTTCCACTGGTTCCGGGTCTGCATCATCAGACTCATCTTCTTCAATTTCTTCATTTGGAGTCTGGTCTTCTGGATTCTCATCAATCGGCCTGGGATTTACTATCGCACTGGAGATATTAGCAATGCCCTGAATA
>DUGS01000097.1:2087-10881 GCA_013331265.1 Methanosarcina sp. | reverse complement strand
GTGGGCTGGTAAAAGTATCCTGAAGGTAGTTCACTCAAAACCGAACTATTTAACTCCAGACAAAACGTCTGGTGGTAAAGCCTTATCCAGACCTAAGTTTTTCTGTTTTTTCACTTTACACCGAACTTAAACATAATTTTTTCAACATAGGCAAACTGATTTCTTTCATCAGGACCTAATTACCATGGGGTATCTCATTAAGTGCTGAAGTGTTTTTGTTCTGGAGCTCATACAATGTGTTTTTGGAGAACTCCACAACAACACCACTAAACTTTAAATGTGTTGCAATACCTATTAAGTTCACACTAAATGTTATGAGGGGATTTGGGAATATGCCTGGAGGTAAAAACAAATACATCCGCTGGTTTGAGGAAACCACTATAGAGGACGTCCCGCTGGTAGGCGGGAAGAACGCTTCCCTTGGGGAGATGTACAGGGAACTCACTTCAAAAGGGGTCAGGATTCCTAACGGCTTTTCAGTCACAGCCAGTGCTTACTTGCATATGCTGGAGGAAGGAAGAATCCTGGAAAAGCTTAAAAAAACAATGGCAGGGCTTGACACCTCGGATGTATCCGACCTTGCAAAGAGGGGAAAAGCTGCAAGAGACCTGATTCTTGGTGCTGGGCTTCCGGATGACCTCTGGCAGGAGATAAAATGGGCTTATGACCGCCTCTGCGAGCAGTATGGGGAAAATACGGATGTAGCCGTAAGAAGTTCGGCAACGGCTGAAGACCTGCCAACTGCTTCTTTTGCGGGGCAGCAGGAGACTTACCTGAATATCCGCGGCTATCCGGGACTTAAAGATGCCTGCATACGATGTTTTGCTTCTCTTTTTACGGACAGGGCCATTTCCTACCGTGTAACCAATAATTTCGATCACTTCAAAGTAGCCCTTTCCATAGGAATTATGAAAATGGTCAGGTCTGACCTCGCAGCAAGCGGCGTAATTTTTACTCTCGACACGGAGACAGGTTTCAGAGATGTTGTTTTCATTACCGGGGCATATGGGCTTGGAGAGAATATCGTACAGGGCCAGGTCAACCCTGATGAATTCTATGTATTCAAGCCTGCTTTCCGGGCAGGATATAAGCCGATTATTCAGAAGAAGATGGGAAGCAAAGAAATAAAGATGATCTACGGCAGGGGAGACTCCAAGGTCCTCACACGGAACGTGGAGGTTCCCGAAGCTGATAGGCTGCGCTTCTGTATTAACGATGAAGAAGTGCTCAAGCTTGCCGGATATGCAATCGATATTGAAGACCATTATTCTAATAAATACAGGGAATCAAGGCCCATGGATATTGAATGGGCAAAGGACGGCATAACAGGGGAACTCTTTATATTGCAGGCAAGGCCCGAAACCGTTCAGTCTCAGAAAGTAAAAGGCTTTCTGGAGACCTATGTTCTTGAAAAAAAATCCGAAGTCCTTGCAAAAGGGAGGAGCGTTGGAGACAAAATCGCTTCCGGAAAAGCCCATGTAATCCCTGACGTTTCTGACCTGCCTTCTTTCAGGCCCGGTGAGATTCTAATTGCGGACACTACCACCCCAGACTGGGAGCCGGTTATGAAAACCGCAGGTGCGATAGTCACAAACAAGGGAGGTAGGACCTGCCATGCGGCAATTGTCAGCCGGGAACTCGGAATTCCTGCGGTTGTCGGGGCTGGTAATGCTACTGAGGTCCTGAATACAGGCAGGGAAATTACTGTGAGCTGTGCCGAGGGAGAAGACGGGCTTGTATATGCGGGCATCCTCCCCTTCCATAAAGATACAGTCAGCCTGAAAGACCTGGAACGCCCCAGAACCGAGATCATGATGAACCTTGGAAACCCTGAAAGTGCTTTTGCCCTTTCCATGATTCCTAACGATGGTATCGGGCTTGCAAGGCTTGAGTTCATTATCACAAGTTATATCAAAGTCCACCCTATGGCCCTTGTGCATCCTGAAAAGATCGAAAATCCAGAAGAGCTCAGGAAGATTGAAAAACTAACGAGGGGATATGGGAAAAAGGAAGATTATTTTGTTGAACAGCTTGCCAGAGGCGTGGGGATGATTGCTGCGGCATTTTACCCGAAGCCTGTTGTGGTCAGGATGAGCGATTTTAAGACCAACGAATATGCAAGCCTTATCGGTGGCAGCTATTTTGAGATGGAAGAAAGCAATCCCATGATAGGTTTCAGAGGAGCTTCACGCTACTTTGATGAGCGCTACAGGGAAGGTTTTGCCCTTGAGTGCAGGGCTATGAAAAAGGTAAGGGGTGAAATGGGTCTTACAAACCTTATTCTTATGATCCCCTTCTGCAGAACTGTTGAGGAAGCAAGAAAAGTCATTGCCGAGATGGAGAAAAACGGACTCAGGCGCGGAGAAAACGGACTTCAGATATATGTCATGTGTGAGATCCCCAATAATGTCCTGCTTGTTGATGAGTTCAGCAAATACTTTGACGGCTTCTCCATAGGCTCAAATGACCTTACTCAGCTGACCCTTGGGGTTGACCGTGACTCGGAACTGCTTGCTGCAGAATTCGATGAGCGGGACCCAGGAGTTATGAAAATAGTGTCAATGGCAGTGCAGGGAGCAAAACGTAATGGAAGGCACAGCGGGATCTGTGGTCAGGCTCCCAGTGATTTTCCCGAGATTGCAGAATTCCTGGTAAAAGAGGGAATTGATTCTATTTCCCTTAATCCAGACTCTGTTATGAAAATTACCCTTAAGGTTCTCGAAACCGAAAAGGAGTTAGGAAGACGCTAAAGCCTTTCTGGAGAATCTTCCGACTTACTTTATGTAAGAATGGCAAAGCTTTCAGCCGGTGATTTGACAGAGAGGTTTATCAGCGGCTCTTTATAAATACAAATATATGTTTACGAATATTACTATACATTCACATAAATTAGTGCATGCTTGAGAAATCTATATATAAGATAATAAATATATGTATTAGTTGTTAAAACCAGGGGACGAGATTGACTATGCAGGAAACAGCCAGAAAACAAATTGACGATGATATAAAAAAACCAGACCATATGCTTTTTTTGAAAAGATGTCCGGAATGTCATTCTAAACTTGAAAACGATCTTTTCAGCGGATTTCAATACTGTACTGTTTGCGGGTACTGGACAAGAAAAGAAACTGCAAGACTTGAATCGCTGATGATTCTGGAGTGAGAAGAGATATGTTTGACCAGCCTTCAAAATGTGTCAGATGCGATACACCCCTTAAAAAACAGGTAATTGGCTCAAACAACTTTTACTACTGCAGAAAATGCGGATGCACATCCTCATTTACATCAGTCAGTATCTCCGCCCAATCTGCAGTCCAGGGAATAGCAAACATTTAATATAATTCTAAGTAAGAAGACCTCAAATCGAGAACTGATTTTCAAGACTAAATGATATTAATCCTACATTCCACAGTATTTTTTCGAAAATCAATATTTTTTCCTGATAACGTTTTTGAAACAAATCAAATTAATTTGGACTTTTAATGGAACTTGGTGAAAATTGGATGATATCGTTTTTATCTCTATGATATCGTTTTTATCTCTATAATACACCATATAGCTGTTTTACCTCCTGCATAAAAGACCAATAAATCCACGTTTTATTGAAAAACGATAGCAGAAATAATTGTGAATATGCGGAAATTTACTGCGGAAAGTCCAGGGTAAAAATAGGAAACTCTAAAAACCCTGATCTAAACCCTGACTTTTCCAGGTTTCAGGTCAAGCTTTCCAGGACCCTAACTTCAGCTTTTCTGAATTCACTTTAATTCTGCAGAAACTTCTCCGTAGCTCCTTTAACAGTACCGGAAGTCCCCAGAACATGAATAGTTGCCCTTTTTCCATTAATCCGGGTAAGAGCAGCCAGAGAGGCTCTCGTTTCCTTAACCTTTGTGTGAGAGCACTGAATAATTCCTTTTCCTTTTTCAAATCCAAGAACCTTAATTCCGCAGTTGCTGGTTGTAACGTCTCCGAGCAGCGAAGACGCAGAAGAGATAACTTCTCTAACAATGTCACTTCTGCTCGCAGGTTCTTCTGAGATGAGTTCAAAAGCAAGATACCGCTTTTTAGCGCGGAGTGAAGGAAGCAGGCGTTTCAAAAGATATCCTCTCCTTCAAGAACTTCAACGCCTTCCCTTATATACCCAGGACCAGGTCGGTTCTTTTTTAGAATTCTTTCCGGAACAGTGCTTATGGCATCAAGAGCCTCGTCTTCTTCAAGCCCGCAGACCTCAGCAAAATCAAGAGTTTCCATAGGGGAGCGCAGGTCAAAGCAAGACATGGCATCGCTGCACAGTACAAGAGAAACCTCGTATTTTCTTGCAAGTTCAAGGTTTTCTCTAAGGTCGGACAGCATGCGGATGCGCCTTGAACCACGGGAATGTAAAAGAGGTCTAAGAGTAATACCTATTGCAACCCCGTTATCTGCAGCTGCTTTTGCCAGCACCTGGTTTAATCCGCTGCTTTTGTCAAAAGCCGGATGATTAAGAATATCTACTCTTGGATTTTCAAGTGCAGCCCTGTTGACTGCTTCGGACCCTCCGTGCACAATCAGGACATCTGTTGAGTTCCTGAATTTTCCAATCAAACCATGCAGTTTTGAAGGGTTTTCTTCCACAAGCTCAATTCCCCTGAAAACCTCAAAACCCTCAATCAAAGGCAGAGCCGGTTTCTTATCAGGGAGTCTGTCAGAATGGTTGGTAAGGGCAATCCCGCTGTACCCGAAATGCCGGGCAAGGGAAGCGAGTTCCTCAATAGTATTATCCCCATCCGGAGCTGCATGAACGCAAAAATCATAAAATTTAGGTTTACCCAAATAATTCCTCCACTATGGCTCCGGCTTTTTCCCTGTTCTTAGGATAGGTCTCTATCTTGACCTTTGCAATGATAGCATCCGAAGAGTCAGTCAGTTTTACCTTCTGCAGGTATGCGGCCTGCTTGTCGAAGCGGAGGTGAAAGACCATATCATCGTCCAGCCTTTCAGGCATTTCTTCCCTGAGCATGTCCACATCTTCTTCAGAAAAAATACCCCGGACAAAACGGGCAAAGTTCAGGCATTCTGCCTTCTTTTTAAGCTGCACGCTAAGGATAGTAATCGGATTTCCGTGGTGCCCTTCAGCCTGGAGTTCTTCTACGAGTTTACTCCCGTCCTTTACGCCGGCACCGGATAAAAAAAAATCCAGAGCCTCGCGGACTCTGGATATGTCTTCGGTTGCGTGGGCGATCACACGCATTGTTATGTGGTGAATCACTTGCCTCGACTCTGGTGTACACGGATGCTCGGCCTGGTCTTTTCAGTACCCTTGCCGCGTGTGGTCATGCCTCGGCTTTTCCTACCTGCACTGGTCTTACCCCTGGTGGCTCTGCCCCTGATAGACGAGTCGCAGATCCAGTTCAGGTTCTTGTCGCTCTTTATTACAGGGTGGTGAGGGTCTACAAGGATGACTTCAAACCATTTGTGTTTTCCGTCTTCTCCCACCCAGTAGGAGTTAAGGACCTCAAGGTTCGGGTATTTGCGGTCAGCACGGGCTTCAGCGATTCTCTGGATGCTCATTCCACCTGAGACCTTGTTCTTTCCCATCTTCTGGGTCCTTCTTCCACGGTTGGGCCTTACATGACCAAGCCCTCCTCGGCGTACATTTACCCTGACGACAACAATACCCTGTTTGGCTTTGTATCCAAGGGAGCGTGCTTTGTCGATTCTTGTGGGCCTTTCAACTCTGGTCACGGATCCCTGCTTTCTCCAGACCTGTAAGCGCTCCCAGCGGAGTTCGTTCACATAAGTCTCATCAGGGTTTTTCCATGCATCGCGTACATATTCATAAAAAGATTTTACCAATTTAAACACCAGTTTCACTTATGTTTCACGGTTCAGCCCTGCCAGCAGGACCACATCCCAACGGGACCTAATCCCGAAAATGAAACATGCGATACAACTGAATCATTTGATTTAAAGCTTTGCCTGCAAAGTAAATGATCAGAAAAACCTTTATGAATAGCAGTATGAATATATTTATATAAATTGGTGATTTATATTACACTGTTTGGTGTAGTATAATTTGGGGGATTACAGCGAATTTTAACTCATGAATAATTGGCGCTATTACTGTATGTAGTTTTCATATCAGTATGTGACTTCATATCGGTAATTTGGCTTCAGCGAGGATGTTTATGAAAAACGGACTTTTGCATCTGATCATAATTTTTCTCTTAATTTCAGTGGCAACCAAACCTGTGCTGGCTGAACAGGGTGCTGAAGGGGGAACAGAAGGAAACCTCTCCGTATCAGATCTGCCGCAATCACTTGCAGATAGTGTAAACTCCCTTTCTGAAATTATAAATTCGATCCTTGTTCCCCTGAATAACTTTTTACAGGCGACAATCGGAATACTGGATTTTATGGGTTCCATGCTGGAATCTTTAGAAAAGGCTCTAGGGGTTGTTGATTCAAATACAGAATTGGCAAACTCAAGCGAGAATCTGAGCCTGGTCTTTGAATCAATAAACAAGAGTAAGGAAGGACTGAACATGAGCAAAGGAATGATAAGCTTTGAGGTTGAGGCTGTAAACTCTACTCTTGAAGACATCAATTCTAATAATGAATCAATAGGTTCGAACTTTAGTAACCTTCAAAAAACTCTGCAAGATATGAATTCTACCTATGAAGAAATGGGGCTTTTTTTCAGTCCGTGATTTCAGGCTCACAGCCTCAGAAAAGACTTAGTATGAAGTACATGTTGATATTATGTATATTTTGACATCATGTAATCATTTCTCTTTTAAAGACCGCATTCCTATCAAGTAACTATACAAGTATTCTTTAATCAGTATTCTTGATTTATTCAAAGCCTGAATATTAAAATACCTTTTTCCTGCTGTTCCTTTTTCTTTTTTCGAGAATACCCTGCATCAGTATAATCGCTGCATACGAGCTGAAAAACCAGACCATAAGGGAGATTGCCAGGGATAACCCCCACCTGTTCAGGTGTTCCATGCAAAAAGTAGCTGTGAGCACACAAACCGTACAGCCGAGCATCCCTGCGCTGGCTCCAAAAGCAATATCTGCTGCCTGCTCGGAGCTTCCAAAGTGACCTGCCATTATTATGGCTGCAGCCATTACCGCCGGAAAAGCTGCAAAAATCCCTGCAAAGGATTTTGAGGGGAGGTACTGAAGCAGGATATAACAGGCAGCAACAGCTGTGCCTCCGAAAACAAACCTTATTCCAAGATCCCGGAAATCCAGTTCCATTAAAAAACTCCTTAATGCATTGGTTTTTCTCTTTATTAATTATTTTTTATTTCATCTGTTATTACTTTTTTCTCGGCTTTCAGTTCGTATTTTTCTTTAGAATCCGAACCACATAAAGTAAATAAGTGGGGCAAGCACAGCCCATAATAGAAGAGATAGGCTAAGGCCCATTTTCCACCCGTATTTATGAATAAAGTAGCTGGCTGCAAGGGCACAGCAGATATCTGCTGCCATTCCAACAAGCGCACCTTTTGAAAGCTGTTCGGAAACAAAAAGCAGTTCACTGCCTTCGTATTCCATGCTCAGGCCCACAACTGCTGCAAGGTAAACCGCTGGAAAAGCTGCAAAAATGCCTCCAAGCCTCCCTCCGAAACTCCGCGCAATCAATCTGGAAGCTACAACTGCACTCCCGCCGAAAAGGAAACGGAGAATAATAGGGGAGATATCAATACTGAACATTAAGTCCCTACCTGTTACTGAAATACTGTCGTTACTGAAATACCATCTTATAGAACGGTGCACTACGGTGTGTCTCTGGGCACACCTGCAGTACACCTTTTTGAAAAATAAACCTCTTAATTTCCGGATTAATTCTCAAGCCCGTACTTTTCCCGGATTTCCGATTCTTTTAAAACGTTGAGCCCGAGCTTCTCGAGAATTTCTGATATCCGCTTTTTTTCTTCACTTCTCATGGACTTCCGGTCAAAGTAAGCAAACTCAGCATTTGATTTCTCAACCGCCTGCCGGACAAGGTCCTCATCCACGAATTCAAGCTGGTACTTGGGGAAATTGTGCCCGAAAGATATGCCGGTTTCAAGCAAAAGCCCTGTCTGGCGCATGGCATAGTGCCCGCCTCCGAAGCCTACAGCTACAGGCACTTTTTCAAGTGAAACTGCAAGGATGGCTTTTGAAGCAACCTCTCCGGCTTCAGGGTCTTTCCACTGGATTTCTGTGCTGCCAATCTCGGTATAGATAGAAGGTACCGAGAGTTCGGTTGGGCCATGGTGGGTAACTTCAAGGGTTACATCGTACTTCAGTCCTTTTTCTTCGACAAGCCGCTTCATTTCCTTAAGGATTGATTTCATAGCGGCCGGGGAAGCGACGGCAAGGGATTTCGGACGCCCTCCAAGCCTTGCTTCACCAGAGGAGTTTCCAGTACAATGGACGGTAAGGGAGTTGATTTCCTCTTTACTCTTGTGTTTGGATGCAAAAATTATAAGAGAAGCTGGTAGTCCAGCAGCTTCGAGTTTCTTATCAAGTCCATCCTGAAAAACATGGATTTCTTCAATATCTACAAGCCTGAATTTTCCATCCGCGGATTCTCGTGCTGCTGAAAATCCGGATTCAGGCGGGAGTTTCAGGTTTTTCCATTCTCTCAGGTCCAAAAGATGAGTTTTGATGTTCTGGCTGGCAAGGTCAGGAGCAGAACAGATGATAGTGATTTTTGAATTATTTACATTTTCTAACATTATATCAGTCATTGTCGGATCAGTCCGGTTTTCTTCGAATTTATCCTGAATTTATTCTGGACTTTCGTTCAGAAACAATT
>DUGS01000097.1:0-1904 GCA_013331265.1 Methanosarcina sp. | reverse complement strand
AGAAACAATTGACTTTAAAATTCGTAAAGATAGATAAAACCAACCCCAAAATTCCGGCTCTGACTAAAAAGTTTCTGATTTGTCTGTTTGACTGTTCCTATTTATTCGAGACGGATACACTGCTTCCTGATCCGTACAATCCACAGGCGTTGAACAGGTACTCTTATGCGTTGAATAATCCGGTGAAGTATACTGATCCGAGCGGACATATTGTCGATACTGCTCTTGATGCTGCATTTATTCTGATGGATTTGAACGACATCAGGCAGGATCCATCCGACCTATGGGCCTGGGGAACACTTGGTGCAGATGGGATATGCGCTGTCGTACCTATCGCAACCGGTGGCGGGATTGGGGTAAAAGCAATTAAAGCTGCCAATGGGATTGATAATGCTGTTGACGCTGAAAAAGCTGTCACTAATACAGAAGAGTTGGTAAAAACAGTAGACAATGGATTGGATGCCGTTGACAACGTAAAATGGTTGGACCATGCCCATAAGCATATGGCAAGCTCAAAGTTGCCATGGAAAGATGTCGTAAAAGGGACAAAACATGGAAGCGCAAAATATGTTCAAGACCTTAATGCTAATGCTATAAAAGAACTGGAAACGATGGTATGGAAAGAGGGAACTAAGATTGAGCAAAATGGAAAAACATACAGCGTTATGAAGTTTGATGATGTGATTGGTGCAAGTTCTGGACAAGAAACTCAATATGTTCAGGTAGAGTATAGTGATGGATTCATACACGGCAGACCTATTGATGAATCAAGATACAATAAATTGTTAAAAGATGATAGTTTGAAGTGATATAAATGTTTGAAGATATTAATTTTAACTCAAAAGAATACATTTATAATCCGTATCCAATTGATCAGGGTGAAAATCCTGATTATCAATTATATGATGAAGATGTATTTCAAGTAAATTATAATGTTGACAATACACGTTACACTATTGACGTTGGTTGGTATCCGGCATTTTCACCCGAAGGCTCCTTTAGAATAGTAATTGTTAAAAATTGTGATTGGGAGAATTTTCTTTACAATAAAAGTACCAGAGATTATAAACAATTGCATAAATATATGGAAGAATGCGTGGAGATTGTCAGGAGGTTAATAAAATAAACTGAACAAACTTAATAATAAGATTAAGGGAATCATTCCCTTATTATCAATTATTCAAGTCACATATTTATTATCGATCCTGAAATACTTGTTTCAGGCCACATCCAATACAATATACTCTCATTAATTTTATGAATACTTAATCTGTCCAATGACATACTTTAGCTGAGAAATGATGTTTTTTCATTTTTGAATAATTAGTTTTCGTTCAGCCGGATACGCTGCTTCCTGATCCTTATAATCCACAGGCATTGAACAGGTATTCTTATGCGCTGAATAATCCGGTGAAGTATACTGATCCGAGCGGGCATTATGTTGAGAGTGCCATTGATTTAGCGTTCCTTGCAATGGACATTAACGACATCCGCAGCGGGAATGCTGATAAATGGACTTACATAGGTCTTGCTACTGATGTTGTATGTGCTGCTCTGCCGGGTGTGACAGGCGGAAGGCTTGGAGTTCAGGCTCTGGAGGAAACAGTTAATCACGCGGATAATGTAGGGGATTTGTTCAAGCTGCTGGATAAGACGGCGGATGCAGAGAAGAAAGTAGATAATGCGATTGATGCAGGACAAACTGTTAATCATGCTGATAATATCGGGAAAGTTTTGAATCAGTTGCCTAACTTTAAAAATGCTAAAATTGATTCAAGAAAAATAACTGATTATGCTTTGAACCCAAATAATCCAGTAGGTTCTAATAAAGCTATAGTTTTTAAGAGTGCTCTTGGCTATGATCGGTCAAATGCTGATGACTTGAGGGACCTAAAAAATCATAT
>DUGS01000002.1:5124-13678 GCA_013331265.1 Methanosarcina sp. | reverse complement strand
ATAAACTTTTCAAATTTACAGATAGATTTTTCTATCTGAATTACTCCTTTTCTTTAAGTTTCTCCATCCACAGCAGGTCAAAATCAGCTAGAACAAACAGATTTTTCGCTTTTTTTATTCTGCCTCTTTTTTCATTTTCATCTTCATCTTCATTTTGAGAATTCCGGTCGTCTCGGCCGACCGGTGAGAGCCCGGGGTTAAGAATAGTGGATGCCCCTCACCTGCATAGACTCGGGGAAGCTGAGATCTTATAAGCTGAGATTTTATAAGGTTAGAAAAGAATGTAAACTCCTGCATGTTCCGGGCGTCCGGTTATGGGAAAGAGTGGGGCTCAGCAAATATAGGTCCTGGAATTACCAGCTTCTGTTACTTGTCATCGTATGCCTTCAGTCTTGCTTTTGCAGTCCTTACGGCACGCTGCAGCCTTTCAGCCAACAATTCGCGGGGCGGCAGTTCGGTCAGGTATTCAGCCACGTGGATTCCGGAACGGCTCAGTTCGAGCAGTTCGATTTGTTCTTCTTTCTTTCCGGCGCAGAGGATGATTCCCAGCGGGGATTCTTCTCCCGGCTGCCTTTCATATTTGTCCAGCCAGCGCAGGTAAAGTTCCATCTGGCCTTTGTATTCGGCTTTGAAATTCCCGAGCTTCAGGTCAATAGCGATAAGCCTGTGCAGGGAGCGATGGTAAAAAAGGAGGTCAATGTAAAAATCTTCATCGTCAATCTGGATGCGCCGCTGCCTGGCTACAAAGGCAAATCCAATGCCGAGTTCCAGCAAAAAAGCCTCTAGTTCGCGCAGGATGGCATCTTCCAGGTCTTTTTCCAGATAATGGTCTTTTAAGCCAAGAAAATCGAGGACATAGGGGTCACGAAAAACAAGTTCAAGCGTCAATTGGTCCTGCTCTCTCAGGTTGGCAAGGTCATGGCGGATCACTTCTTCAGGCTTGCGTGAAATTGCTGTGCGCTCATAGAGCATGGAATCAATCTGTTTTCGCAGAGTGCGCACACTCCAGCGCTCCATACGGCACATCTCAGCATAGAATTCGCGCTGAAGCGGATCTTTTAATGGAATTAAAACCAGGAAATGTGACCAGCTCAATTGTCGTAACAGTGTCACGACAATTTTTTCTTCCGGGAATACTTCGGCAAACTGAATCATCCTGCGCAGGTTTTTTTCAGAGAATCCATTACCGTACTCAGCTATCAATTCTCGCCCCAGCGAGGCGACTATTTCCTGCCCATACTCTGCCCGTTCACCTTTGAGAATTTCCTCATTGATGCGTTTGCCTATATTCCAGTAAAGCATCGTCAGGCCGGCGTTAACGGTAGTAGCCACTGCTAGGCGTGTCTCTTCGATCAGTTGGCAAATGTCTTCCAGCAGCATAGAGTTATTTAAAGTTGGCCCAAGTCCCTGTTTGCCCTTATAGCTCATAATCAATTTCCAGACAGTTTTCCGGCAAGTTACTTTCTTTTTTCTCCTATTCATAATTTTCTTATTCAGCAAACTGAAACATGGTTGGTGTTATAATGAGGGTTTTGATCAGCTTCGAATTTGTCAAAACCTTAAATCCTGAAAGTGCAGATTATAGTAATTTTGCTTGCATTTTTGTAGAAAAGCCGGCTGCTTCGTACCCGGTGAGAATCCGGGGTTCTAAATAGTGAAATACAAAAAAGGGTGTCCGAAAATTAGAAAATCCAATCCAAAAAAAGATTGAGGCGCACTTAAATTAAATTGAGGATCTTTCCGGTTTTATGTCCAGAAGTTGACAAAGAATATCAGGTTGTGGTCAAGACCATGAAGTATCGGGGTCCTTGAGTTCTCTTTTTGTTTTCTTTGTTAATTCTGCCTTTGCTTTTTCCTTGAAGTTTTGAATCACTTCTTCTGAACATTCACACAATCTGTCATGAGCCTCCTGAGCCTCCGTTCTGTAATCACAAATTTTTTTATGAACATATTTTGGATCACAGTTTATCAGGCCGTTAAGGTCTTTTATATCGGCACGGATGCAAAGCTTGAATGCTAAATCTCTGTCCATTTTGAGGTCTTTGACTAAACTTGATTTCTTATCCATCTCAGTATAATGCTTTGCCCTTTTCGTATACATTTGGAGTTGTTCCCTTGTATAGTTTCCAAGCAGGTTTTCCCTTTCTCTGAGTGGGCATCCGGTTCCCTCTCCCAGGTTCCGGGTATCAAGGTTAATTTTCTATATAAGTGTATCAATGTTATCATTGAAGCTTGCAAGGTCTTCTATTGTTCTTATTTTTACACTGTACAGCATATATGCGAGGTCTTCATCGAGCCGGAGTTTTTTGACAAAGCAAGAGTTTGCGACTTTGTATTCAAGCCTGGAATCGAATTCATCCTTTTTATCTCCGGGAAGAAGTTTTTGAACCCAGGCAAAGATCCATGTCTCTATCGTTTTGGTGAATACTCCGGCAAAAAAAGCAAACACGAAAACAAAATAATCATTTATCTCATTTATTTCTTCTATCCTTAGAAGGTGATTTAGCAAATAGAAGCCTATTAGCGCTATAAAAGGTGCAGTAAGGATTCTTTTGAGATATGACCAGGCAATACTTATCGTAATATATTCTGGAATGAGCTGGCTGAATCTGTCTTCAATACTTAAAAAAAGGTAAGAGAGGATACCTACAAATGATGCAGCGATTATGTAGACCGGAAACTGCAATTTCTCTATTCCATAAAATGTAATGTAACTTATTTTATTATAATCAAAATATAAAAGCACTATAGGCCATATAAGAACTATAAAAATTACAATAAAATTTCTTGCTATGTCATGAAACCACATTATCAGGTTACTTTTAGCTCTTGCATAACTTTCGTCTCTTTTGTTACCTTTGTCTCCCTTTCTTTTTTTATTTTCATGATCAATAATGATAAATATAAAAATTGATATCAAAAGAATGAGAAGATAAAGAACTATTTCTAATATCAAATCAACTGCATGAAGCTGTAGAGACACAAATAATAATAACGCTAAAAGTAAAAAAGTAACAAAACAGAAGTTCATTCTATCGAAAAACCGGCACAACCAGCACAAAAAGAGAAGAGCTCCAATAAAAAGTGGCAACAACAGAATCCTTGGAAACATTTCTATGTTACTTATTGTACCATCTATTGTACCGTTTATAGTGCCGTTTATAGTTCCAACTACTGTTCCATTAACTGTTGTATTATTAATGGTATCGTTTATCGTGCCATTTATCGTGCCGTTTATTGTGCCGTTTATGTTTCCAATTATTGTTCCGTTTAATGTATCGTTTATTGTGTAATTCGAATTTGCATTTGATTCATTGCTTTCTTCTGCTGCACAAACCCCCTGCAGTAGTAGACTTAATATGATAAAAATTCCTAAAAATTTACAGGCTACCCCAGCTCCTCCCATATTCCTATTTATGTATGCAGTTTTATATATCCATATAATTATAACTACTACTAAGCATTAATCAGATCAGTAAATCCTTAATCCCTGCTTCTCTTACGATCTCAATAGCCTTTGACTCTTCTTCTGGGGTCAGGCGTCGTCCGATCTCTGGATATTCCATTGCCAGGTAGCAGGGCCTATACTGGAACATCAGATTGAACCTTATTTGAGGTATTTGTTCTGCAACCCATCTCGCAATCGGCCGCGTGCAGCATTCGAGGTGGCCCGGGAGGACGAGGTGGCGGAGGAGGATTTCGGCGGTCTCATAGGCGTATTCGAAGTTGGGCTGGACGACTTCCAGGTAGTTTTTTACCTTTGAATATTTCTGGGCGCACTCGTTATTGCCGTACTTGAAGTCCCCAAGATAGACATCTACCACACCTTCCAGGATTTCTGCAATCTCTTTTGAGTGGTACATGTTCGAGTTCCATATAACCGGAGTATTTGCCGACATTTCCTGCACAATTTTCAGGACCGTGTGAGGGTGCGGGGTTGGGGTTACGAAGTTCACGTTTTTTGCCCCGTGCAGCCGTCTGATATCGACAAGCTTTGCAAGTTTTCGGGGATCAACCTCGGTCCCGCATTCCGGGCAGGTGGAGATGTCCCAGTTCTGGCAGTATACACAGGCAAAGACACAGCCTGTAAAAAAGATCGTGTGTGAAGGGATGAGTTCTGGCTCTTCTCCCATGTGCAGGAACTCCGAGGCATAGCGTGAGACATCGGTAAGCCTGCAAAAGCCTTTTTCTCCCTTTTTCCTGTTTATCCTGCAGCGGCGCTCGCAGCAGGTGCAGTTCTCAAGCAGCCGGTCCACGATCGCAGCCTTGAGGTCAAGGAGGGAAGGGCTGGCTTTAGGAAGCTCAAGGAAACTTTTAGTATACAGCTTTAGCCTGTCCGAACTATCGGCATAAGCAAGGGCGTCCATAGCTTCGATGTCAAGGCTTTCCCGCAATTTCCTGTATTCTTTAATGCTTTCCCTATGGATATTCCGGAGTTCTTCAAGTCCCATTTCCGGGTTAAATTCAACTGAAATTCTCTCTGTTATCCTGGAGAGGGCAGGCATTTCATCTCCCTGAACCTTAAGATATCGTTTCAGGTACTTCGGGGCTCCCATATTAGAATATCTGTTTGCATGGGTTATAGGTTTATGGTGAATTCCTTCATGCTTTATCTCCTTTTGAAGTTAGGTCTCAATTTCTATTACCTTTCGGCTCCAATATTTAATATAAATTGGTATATAAACAATGAATTTAATCTGAATATTAGTATAAATTCTAGTAGATATATGCAACAACCATCGGTTCAAAGAATATCCTATCCAGAACCGATGATTATGCAAGTCATCTGTGGAGGGTCACCTGTGAAATTTATACTTATCGGAGATTGTCTAAGCAAACTAACCAGTACTGCACTGGTTATCGCTTTGCTTCTGGTTTCTGCAGGCATTGCGGGTGCAGAAGTAATTTATGTTGAGCCCGGAACTTCAATTCAGGCTGCAATAAATAACTCTACAACCGGGGATTTCGTTATTGTAAAAGCCGGGGACTATAAGGAAAATATTGTTATCAATGTTTCAGGAGTAACGGTAACATCGGAACCTGAAAACCCTGATGATGTTTTCATCAGAGCAAGGGACGAGAACTCCAGCGTATTTCAGGTTAAAGCTGATAATGTAACTATTAGTGGCTTCAACATAACCGGGTCAGGAGAGGTCTTTATCTCGAAATCGAATGGTTTTGAATGTCCTCAGGCAGGAATCTGCCTTGATCAGGTTGAGAACTGCACAATCGAAAAGAACTGTATTTTTGAAAACCAGTATGGGGTTTACCTTCAGGGCTCAAGGAATAGTACAATCTCAAACAATACTTATTTCCGAAACGGAATCTGGATTGATGAAGGGTGCAGCAAGAATATGGCAATAAACAATTCCATAAAAGAGGGAAATTTTATCCTTGGTGCGCACTGCTGGGATAATGTAATTTCTAAGAACAGGCTCTCTAATGGAGGAGGAATAGGGATTGCGTGCTGCGGAGGGGAAAACCTCGTTTCGAACAATGAGGTCATTAATTGCAGTACAGGAATTGATATGTACGATGTTCAGGCGAGGACTGTCCTTCATGACAACCTGATTACGGACTGCGATTATGGGATTTACCTGATTTTAGTCTATGATTCCATGGTATATAACAACACAATTTCTAACAGCAGCAGAGGCATCTTTTTGAGAGAAAATAGCCAGAATAATGAACTGTTCAACAACACAATAACTTCCTGTAATGAATCTGGAATCTATTTGCTGGACTATAGTGATGGCAACCGAATCTATAACAATTACTTTAACAATACTGTAAATGTAAAGGCTGAAAACAGTGAAGGAAATATCTGGAACACCACAAAAACGTCTGGAACAAATATCGTGAATGGCCCATACCTGGGAGGCAATTTCTGGGCTGATCTCAACGGGACCGGTTTTTCTCAGACCGCTGAAGATTCAAATTCCGACGGGATTTGTGACCTGCCTTACAATGTTAATGGAGGTGATTTTGACTATCTTCCGCTTGTCAAACTCACTTCTTTACATGGAGTGAACCTTAAAAACAATAATTCGGAAAGTTGTTGAATACCCGATTGTTTCATGAAACCTATAAATTTACGCGGGAAATCTTCTCCGGAGTACTCCCGCACTTCCGCAGCAGAGGAGATTTTTAAGACCATAGGACCCAGAGACTACCAGCTTGTCACGCTTGACGAAGGAAAGTGGCCTGTCCGCGAAAAAAAAGAAAGAGAACAAGAAAAGGCCAGCAAGTAAAAACGGCTGACGTTACCTGAAGAAACATGTTACCTGAAGAAACATAATAGATAAAAAGAATAGTGGAAACCCGTAACTTTCTGTTTCTTTAGTTTCGGGTTGTTTCTTTTGCTTCTGTCCATTTTTTCAGCAGACCGCCAGACAAGCTGGCAGAAGTACCAATAATATCTGAATTTAAAAATGGTTTCTGGGTTTTTGTTTATTCTTAATTCCGTTTCCGGTCGTTGGGAGAGTTACTGAAAAATCTAAGCTTAGGGGTTTCTTCCGTTTTTTCAAACCTGGAGTTTGTGCCCATTTTTTCAGATTTTACCAGTAACTCGCCCAGATGACCCTGTATCTTCACCTTTTTTTCAGGGACTCCTCTTCCTCAGGGCTATGCTCAGGCAGAACCCAAGCCCCCCGTAAAGGATTATGAACCCGAAAACAGCCATCAGAATGCTGCCTGTCGAGAGCATCATTTTACTCTACCTCCTTATTGACAAAAGGCGCAAGGAAAGAGATGAGGATTCCAAGGACAATTACTCCGGCTCCGACCATAAGGGCTGCAGTGTCATAACCCTCATATGGTGTAGCGAGGTTTGACCGGGTATCTACGTAGACGAGGTACATCAGGACAACCGGAATCACCACTTTTATGCATGCATTCCACCAGGTCCCGGCCATGAAATCCGAATAAGTATTGACCCATTCTCTTATCATATCTGCACCATAGATCCAGCCGATTGCAATGGTTTCGAGGATGCCCACTATAATCAGCCCGTAGGTATTAATGAAGTGGTCTATGATATCAAGCCAGTAAATCCCTGCCCTGGTTGCATAGATCAGGCTGAAAAGCAGCCCAAAGCCAATAGTGAGATCAACTGCCCTGCTCCTTTTCATATCAAATTTGTCCATTATTGATGAGGCAAAAGCTTCCACAAGGGAGATTAGGGAGGAAAGGGCGGCAATAACAATGCACAGGAATAAAGCAACTGCAGTAAGGGCCTTTAATCCAGGGAGCATATTAAGTGCTTCTGGCAGCACCACAAAGGCAAGACCTATGCTCTGGGCTACTACTTCTTCGATTCCAAGCCCTTTGGCATAAGCCATGTATCCGAGAGTCCCGAAAACCGCAAAACCCATTGTGAAACTGAAGGCTCCGTCTGCCAGGCTGACAATGAAAGCGTTGTTTACGATATCGTTCTTTTTTGGAAGGTAACTTGAATAAGTAATCATTATTGCCATTCCAAGACTCAGGCTGTAAAATGCCTGTCCGTAGGCTGCCTGCCAGACATTTATGTCTGTGAGTTTGCTGAAATCTGGCTTCAGGTACCATTCTATTCCATTGATTGCGCCATCCAGGGTTATTGCTCTGAACACGAGCACGAAAAGAAGAACCCAGAGAAGAGGAATAAAGACTTTACTTGACCTCTCAATTCCAGCCTGTACACCTTTTTTTTCGATAATCCAGATGACCAGCCAGGTCATCAGCAGTCCTATAAGGACGGGATAGGAAAAGCTTCCCAGGTCCCAGGGAGAACTGGATACATTTAAAAGTTCGTTATTGAAAAAGGCTTCCGTGTCCGTGCCCCAACCAAGCGTAAACGCTTTTAATAGGTACACAAGGCTCCAGCCCATTATTACAGAGTAATAAGTCGTAATTATAAAGCTGGCAATTACTCCCCACCAGCCTATCCATTCGAAACTTTTTTTTGCCCTTTTGAGTGAAATTGGAGCTGAACCAAGAAACTTGCTTCCAAGCCCAAACTCAAGTATCATAAGTGGGATACCTGCAGTAAGAAGAGCGACAAAATACGGAATCAGAAAAGCTCCTCCTCCGTTTTCATACGCTGCGTAGCTAAACCTCCAGATATTTCCAAGGCCGACTGCAGAACCTATTGCTGCAAGAATAAATCCAACTCTGGTGTTCCAGACTTCTCTCACCACCAAAAATCACATCCTATAAACCTTTTTTGTTTTCCACATCCGGAACAGTGGAGGTTAAAACGAAATTAATACAGGAAGATAACTGCAAATTAATCAGGATAATTTAATTCATCCAGCAGACTTACAGCTACTGCCATAAATATAACTTAGAATTTTCGATTCTAACCTTAAAATATCCCTTTTCCGAATGAGGATAAAGTAACTTTTTTCAGAACTTCTAAATTTTTTGTCATATCAGGCAAACGTTTACGTTAAACTCTTGAGTATTAACAATCTGATAATATATTTTCCAATTAAATTATAGTACACTTATAAATTATTACTGCTTATTCCAGTGTAACCAGGACAAAAATAAATTCTGTTAAATTTCCCCTGTC
>DUGS01000002.1:0-4865 GCA_013331265.1 Methanosarcina sp. | reverse complement strand
TTATTTTTGGCACTGGGCCTGTTTTTCTGTTTTCTTTCGGGAGCAGAAGCTGCAGACCCTATTGCTCTGGATGGCGGGGATGTAAACCTTTCGGAACTCAGGGCTTTTGACCTGTTATGCAGATGTGAAACCGGGTGCATAGTAAATACCGTATCACTATCTTCAAACGGGGACTATCTCGTAGCCGGAGGGTTTGATAACAAAGTTTCTTTTTTTGATTCCAGAGGGACGCAACTCTGGAATTATACTACAGAAGATATTGTATATACGGTGTCTATTTCTTCAGACGGGTCTCGAGTTGCAGCAGGAAGCAACGACAAAAAAGTTTACTTTTTTAACCGGGAAGGGGAGCTCCTATGGAGCCACAAAACAGGAGGCAATGTTAATAGTGTAGCGGTCTCTTCCGACGGACTGTACCTTGCAGCAGGTAGCGAAGACGGAAAAGTGTATTTCTTAGACAAAGATGGTAAGCTTTTATGGAGTTTTGATTCCGGAGATGCTGTCCGTTGTGTTGCTACCTCAATAGACGGATCTTATGTGGCAACCGGAAGCGCAAACAATTACGTTTATCTCCTTGATAGTGAAGGAAAAGCTCTCTGGGGAAAAAAGACCGGAAGCCTGATCAATACTGTAAGCATGACTCCGAATGCTCGCTATGTGGCTGCAGGAGGGTCCAATCATAATGTTTATCTATTTGACCGTAAAGGGGAATTTTCATGGATGAATAATCGTCCAGTGAACAACTGGGTCAGCAGTGTTTCTTTAACCAGCAATGGCTCTCATCTTGCGGCAGGGAGCTTTGATGACAAGATTTACCTGTTCAACCTGACAGGTGCAAAACTATGGGACTACACGGTAAAAGATGACGTTTATGCTGTAGAAATTGCACCGGATTCGTCATTCATTGCAGCCGGAAGCTGGGACGATAACCTTTATGTCCTGAATATGAGTGGGAAAGAACTCTGGAGCTACAGTTGTGGAGGAAACATTAACAGCATAGATGTTTCACGCGACAGCTCAACCATTGCTGTTGGAAGTGAGGCAGGAGCAGTATATCTATTTGAACGGAATGCCACTGCTTTTGCACTGCTGCTTGGAGATGAAAGTTTCCTGCAAAAAGAAATTTCAAAGGAGAAAGATGTTGTTTTAGAAGAAATAACCATCCTGCCTATAAAAGAAGATACCGTAATTACAGGGGGCGTTGAAAACCGGGTCGGAGACGCTCCAGTTTCCTCAAGTAACACGGAAGGAAATACAAAAACCGGAGATAATTTAGGCTTAGAGGAATTGCCTCCTGAAGAAAGTTCTTTAAACGTTTTGGAAATATTTGATTCGATAAAGCTTCCACTTGCCCTTCTAATTGGATCTCTGGCAGGTACGGTCTTCTTCTTAAAAAGAAGGCTCATCAAAAATCAGAAAATGAGCGAGAAACCTGAGGACTTTGAGAACCTTGAAGAGAGCGATATACCAGGGAATAATTGAGCAAATATATAAAAGACACTTTCAAAGAAAATGAAATTTTACAAAAAAGATGATTTTGGCCGTTATACCTTTCAATTCTTGAATTTGTTTTTCTGGCCAACGGCTTTTTATGACTCAGACCTGCAGTTTCTCTGGGAACTACGCTCTTGTTAAGGTTACTTAAATAAGGTCTGAATATATTGGATTTATATCGACTGCCCTTTCGTATGCTTCCATTGCTTTCTGATGTTTTTTGACCCTGTCATAAACTATTCCTTTGCCAATCCAGGCTTTTGTGAAGCTCGGGTTGATGTCTATAGCTTTTTCGAAAGCATCGAGTGCTTCTTTGTATTTCTCAAGGTCTCTCAGGGCAATTCCTTTGTTATACCAGAACCTTGCATTCTCAGGATTTGCTTTAATTTTGTTGTCAAAAGTCTCCACTGCTTTTTCGATGTATAGTTTTGCTTCATCGTTTTTCCCAAGCCAGCGCAGTGCAATGCCTTTGTTGTAAAGAGCTTTTCCGTTACTCGGGTTTAATTCGAGTGCCTTATTAAAGGCGTCAAGAGCTTCGTTATAACTCTTTATTTTACAGAGACCCATGCCTTTTTTACACCATTCGCTTGCGCTCATGGAGCTCATGTCATAGTTCTTTGAATAGATCCGGATAGATTTCTCAAGGTCGTCCATCGCGTCTTCATATGCTCTCATCTCCCTGAGAGCCATTCCTCTTCTGTACCAGACTTCAGGGTCTTCTGGAGCAAGGGCTGTAGCCCTAGAAAATGCATCAAGAGCTTCTTCGTACTGCATGAGAGAGAGGAGAAGTTCAGCTTTAGAGCACCATGCTTTGGCGTCAGCAGGGTTGATCTCAAGAGATCTGTCAAAAGCATGGAGGGATTCCTCGTATTTCATGAGATTTTTAAGGACAATCCCTTTATTGAACAGGATTTTTGCATTATCAGGGCTTATTTCCAGAGCCTTATTGAATGCATCCAGAGCTTCTTTAAACCTTTTTAGTTCCTGAAGTGCAACGCCTTTATTATACCATTCGTTCGAAGTCATAACTCACCACACCTTTTTTTGGGCTACATTTTTCCACCACTTTACCACAAATCTACCTTGACAATAATATTATATGCTTTCAGAACATTAAATGGATTTTGTACTTTAGTTCCTTATCAAAAATAAGGACAAATAAATAGTAATGCATAATAATTTATGATTTATTCTTTTTTAAACATTTTGAAATATTCCTACACATTATTATTTTAAATATAGAGTTTCCTAACTATGATTTCTATTTGAAATTATATTTAAAAAAAATGAAATATATAATTTAGTACTTTAATAAATTTAACATTAATTTATTATTATAAAAAGATCCTGGGCTCTATATATTCATTTTCTTTGTATAAAAAACCATAGTTTATGATTATTCAGAAATGTTTTTCTGAATTTCCTGGAAGGTTGCGCAGATATTTCTGGATAAAGAAGTAATTTCTATTCGTGGCTTCTATTGGTAACATCGCCTCCTGCCATACTATCAGGGTTGCGGCAGGGCTTTCAAGAAGCCTCAATGATGCTATGTAATTAAACCCCATATTCCACAGTATTTTTTGAATCCTGTGCATGTGAAAATCGAGAAATTTAGTGCGGAAGCTGGGTTAAATATATCTATGGTTTTCAAATTGAAAATCTGATTATGGATTAATATAGTAAAATTAGCAAAAAGTAATCTTTATTAAAATAATTGTAAATTATCTCCTGTATATCTAGAGATCTATTTAATAAATCTTAATCTGATGTGATTAAAATGTATATTGTCCAAAATTGATAAAATGAATTAGAAGACTTATTTATTGTATTTTAATGAGGGGGGCATCTTAAGAAGTGAATTAATAATATTCTTAAGATTTCTCCCATAAAAGGAAAAGAAAGGAAATTTCACCTTTTAATAAGTTCGATCTTTTGTTAAAATATATTACTTCTAGAAGGCGAATTTTTTCAGAATTTAAATCCGGCTACGCCTCAAAACCATTCCAACCCTTGCTCTCAGTTCCAGAGGATTAAACGGTGCAGCAATGTAGTCATCGGCTCCAGACTTGAAGGCTTTAAAACTGTCTTCGGTTTTATTCCTTTCACTCAGCAACATAATTGGAATCTGCCAGCACTTCGGATTGGCCTTAATTTGCCTGCAAATTTCAAAGCAGTCTGTATCCAGAGAAGCTGTGTCAAGCAGTACAAGATCCGGTCTCTCTGTGCTTACGGTTTCAAGGGCTGACAAGGTATTTGAGATATTTACAACATTATAGTTTTCAGCTTTGAGTTCCTTCTCAATGTTGTGGTAGTCATTGTGCCCATCACCCATAATCAGGATTTTTTCCCTGATATCCTGAAGGTTTGCAATCTGAGTTTTTACTGCATCTTCCGAAATTGAAAGAGTGCGTGCAATATTCTTTTCGCTTATTTCTGGCTGTTCCTTTATAAGTTTTAATATTTCATGGTTAAGATCGTTGTTATCCATTTCCCTCCACCTCATACAGTATATATTTTCTTAGGTATTAAACATTTCTCAAATATTAAAACGAAGAGTGTAACTAAAAATATACACAGTGAATCAGAGGGATCCGGGGTTATCTAAATATTTAGGGGGATTTCATATGAATCGCCTGACCACCCAATAAGGAGATAAGTTTATAACCGTAAATAACAAGTTAATATTGGAAATAAGAATCACTTACGGAGAAAAGCCACCTCTGAGATGATAGAAATGGATCCACTTGAAAAGATCTTTGGAAAGACTGCACAGATGACCGTCCTTAAAAACCTGATCGAGCACCAGAATGAATCAACCTATCTATCAGGTATAGCGGAAGAAACAGGTCTGTCACACTCCAGTGTGTCAAGAGTAATTACCCCGCTAATAGAGTCGGGTATTGTAATAGAAAAACCTCTTGGTAAGCAGATCCGGACCTTCCAGCTGAACATGGACAGCGACGCGACAAGGTTGATCATAGATTTTTACAATAAAATTAACCAGATGTTGGAATAAGCCTTAAAGCGAATTCCCGAACGTCTACGTTAGGGCAGAAAATTTTGCTGTCCTCTTTTTGATTTTCGCATAGATAGTGTTAACTATAGAATTTTTGGTGATTTGTTAAATCGAAGATATAAAAATCAACATGCATAGACCACTTGAACATTCAGATAAGTCAGTAGGTATTGATGTTGGAATTCTTTCTTCAGAAAGAACTCATAATTGTCCTTTCTGTGGCTTATCTATTGACCGTGATCTTAATGCTTCGATTAATAATTCTCAGACCGGGATTGCAGTCTGTTCGTAAAACCGATAGATGCCCCTCATTTTAATGAGGGGAGCAGTCACTGATCTTAGCAGTTACTGATCT
>DUGS01000201.1:412-10359 GCA_013331265.1 Methanosarcina sp. | reverse complement strand
GGGAAAGTGCTGTGGTACGAGATGCTTGTGCCCACTACCTGGAACTTCCCTACCTGCAGCCGCGCCCTGACAGGAGCGCCATGGCAGATCGCCGAGATGGTCGTCCGGGCCTATGACCCGTGTGTCTCGTGCGCAACCCACATGATCGTGGTGAATGAGGAGGACAGGATAGTCGCCCAGAAGCTCATGCAGTGGTGAAGGAATGGAAACACTGTACTCCGAGATCGTGGTGGCAGGCTGCGGCAACCCTCTCTATGCGGATGATGGGTTTGGGCCCGCTGTAGTGGAGAGACTCAAGGACCTAAAACTCCCCGATAACGTCACAATCGTCGACGCAGGGCTCGGTGGTCCCCATTTCGTCTTTACCCTCCTCAATCCCGAGTCCACAAAGACTCTTATCATCGTGGACATCGCAGACTTTGGAGGAGAACCAGGCGAACTCAGGTGGCTCGCCGTTGACGAGCTCCCTGTGGGGAGCTACCGTGACGCCCACTCCTGGGACCTGACCGAGCCACTCCAGTACATCAAGGACGATATCCGGGTCCGGGTCCTTGCATGCCAGAAGAAGTACGTTTCTGCCCCAGAAATGGTCATCGGGATTACAGATGAGGTAAAGAGAGCCATTCCCGGAGCTATATCTGAGATACTGAAGGAAATCAGGACGAACTATGGGACTGCTTAACTCCATCAAGAAAATCATGGGCTGGGAAGCAAAGCCCGCTCAGGTTGCGATGGAGAAGAAGGTGGAAGCTACAAAGGAGATTAAACCAGTGACAAATAAGATCAAAATCGGGCATGTACACATGAGCGGCTGTACCGGCTGCCTCGTGTCCCTGGCCGACAACAACTTGGGACTCATAAAGATCCTGGACGACTATGCCGACCTCGTCTACTGCCTCACGCTTGCTGACGTTCGGAATATTCCAGAGATGGACGTGGCGCTCGTCGAGGGCTCAGTCTGCATCCAGGACAAGGAATCGGTGGAGGATATAAAGGAGACCAGGAAGAAGTCAAAGATCGTGGTGGCCCTCGGTTCCTGCGCGAGCTATGGGAACATTACCCGTTTCAGCCGCGGTGGGCAGCACAACCAGCCACAGCACGAGTCCTTCCTCCCAATCGGAGATATTATTGACGTGGATGTCTACATCCCAGGATGCCCCCCTAGCCCGGAGCTCATAAGAAACGTCGCTGTCATGGCGTACCTGCTCCTGGAGGGGAACGAAGACCAGAAGGCCCTTGCGGGTAAGTACTTAAAGCCCCTTATGGACCTTGCAAAGCGCGGCACAACCGGCTGCTTCTGTGACCTGATGAACGACGTGATCAATCAGGGCCTCTGCATGGGCTGCGGCACCTGTGCTGCGTCCTGTCCAGTGAGGGCGATCACTCTCGAGTTCGGGAAGCCGCAGGGAGAGCGTGACCTCTGTATCAAGTGCGGCTCCTGTTACGGCGCCTGCCCGAGGTCGTTCTTCAACCTGGACGTTATTCCTGAATTCGAGAGCATCAGCGAGATAATTGCTGGAGCACTTAAGGAAGGTGAGAGTGATGATTGAAGATCCATATCTTGGTAAATACATATCCTGCGTCTCGGCACGGAGCACGGACAGGGAGATCCTCAAGAAGGCACAGGACGGCGGCATCGCCACCACCCTCATGGTCTATGCTCTCGAAGAAGGGATGATCGACGGGACTATTGTGGCAGGCGAGGGCGACCGACCCTGGCAACCTAAGCCGGTAGTCGCGATGACCCGTGAAGACATCCTCAAGGCACGGGGAACGAAATACAGCATCAGCCCCCAGATCTCCTGGCTCAAGGAGGCAACCAGGTCTTTTGGCCTCGACAAGGTCGGGGTCACCGGCGTCTGCTGCCAGATGCAGGCGGTCAGGAAGGCTCAGCTCTATCCCATCAACATGCGTGACGTCCCGGACAAGGTCGCCTTCACAGTAGGGCTCTTCTGCATGGAGAACTTCCCATACAAGTCCATGCAGAGCATTGTTGAGGACCACGCGGCTCAGAGCCTGGGCTCCGTGAAGAAGATGGAGATTACGAAAGGCAAGTTCTGGGTCTACACCGAGCGCGGAAACGTAGCAACCGTGCCGCTCAAGGCGACCCACAAGTACGAGCAGCCCGGCTGCCACGTCTGCCTCGACTATGTCTCCAACCTCGCCGACATCTCAACCGGCTCTGTCGGAAGCCCTGACGGCTGGTCCACGGTCTTCATCCGCACCAAGAAGGGAAACGAGATCTGGTCCAAAGCAGTCGCCGCTGGCATGTTCGAGACGAAGCCAATAGAGGATGTCAAGCCCGGCCTCGATCTCCTCAAGAAGCTCGCAAAAGAAAAGATCGACAAGAACCAGAAGACGATCGAAGAGCGCAAGACTTTCGGCGTAAACAAGGCGTTAAGGAATCCTTACGCCTAAATTTTTCTTTTTTTGTTATGGAAATTATTCGCGTGATTTTTAAGGATACGGGGATGGGGGGCTCATCCCCGGCTTATGATTTTATTTCTGTAACTTTTCATCGGGTGTAACTTAGAGCCTATCCGAAAAGTGACAGAGTTTCAATGTGAAAAATTAAGTGATTTAAAAACTTCCTCCACGCCCGCATGCTGCGAAGCAGCAGATGTCGGGCGGCCACTGACAAAAAAAGTATATTCAGCAGGATATATACTCGATATAGACTTAAGTATCTTGATTTGTGATGATACAGACACATATTTTTTATTTGATCGAAAAAACCATGACTTTTTTCTTGATTTAAATACGTCTTCTTATCACGATATTATCGAAACTGAGATTAATTTGACACAAAACTTTCAACTTGTCTAAGACTATCCGGGAACCTTACTCTTCTAGTAATCTTAGATTCTAGTCAGATCAAGATAATTGTGAAAAAAAGCAAGAGTTAAAAAGATCTGTGATATACTTAAGTCAAAAATATTTTGAGGCATATTTGACGAGTAATTTAGAAAATCTTGGCAACAGCATTAAAATTCCAATTTCTTTAGACGATGATGGATTTATAGGCAGAGAATGCCCAAATCCCGAGTGTGAGGGATATTTCAAAGTTAAGTTTGGAACAGGACTCAAAGGTGAAAATCTACCCTGTTACTGTCCATACTGCGGTCATATGTCATCGCATGATCTATTTTGGACAAAGGAGCAAATTGAGTATATTAGATCTTTCATGCTAAGAAAAGTAAATGATACATTATATAAAGATCTAAAAAAACTAGAATTTGATCATAAACCACGTGGAACTTTCGGCATTGGAGTTTCACTTAAAATCAAAAGAAACGGGCTAACTCCTATTCACTATTATAGGGAAAAAAGACTCGAAACTGAAGTCATTTGCAGAAACTGCACACTACATTATTCTATCTATGGCGTTTTTGCCTTTTGTCCAGACTGCGGCCAGCATAATTCCCTTGATATTCTTACTAAAAATCTAGAAATTATAGAGAAAATGCTGGATCTGGCAGCAGATGCAGGTAAAGAAGTAGCAGATAAATTGATAGAAAACGCATTGGAAGATTGCGTTTCATCTTTTGATGGGTTCGGTCGAGAAACTTGTCGTATCAATGCTCAAAGAGCGAAAATTCCGACAAAAGCTGAAAAGATAAGCTTCCAGAATCTTGGTGCCGTTAAGAATACTCTTAGAGATATATTTGGTTTTGATATTGCTTCCGAACTTACTGTCGAAGAATGGAGAAAAGTTGTCTGTGGTTTCCAAAAAAGGCATCTATTATCTCATAAGATGGGAATTGTAGATGACGAGTATATTATGAAATCAGGTGACTCTAATGCAATTATTGGACGGAAAGTAAATATTAGTCCTGAAGAAGTGCGTGAAATTATTCAAATTATAAGCAAACTTGCGAAATACATAATTACTAAAGTAAAGGAACCCAGAAGCAGTGAATAAGGTTCTTACAGACAGAATGTAGTAACATAAAAAATATTTATGAAGGTATGGCATGAATGTAGATATCACATTTCATTATCCACCTGAACTGATGAATCTTCTCATCGACACTATACCCCTTCTCAATAAAACTAAGAACGATGTATTTCTTTTTTTTCAAGGTGCTGGAGTACATTCTACACTAACTAAACCTTTACATCAACAATGGCAGCAAAATAAGGACAGCATTAACAAGTATGAGATAAAACAAGTATGAGATTACTCGACAGATTTTAACGAGGCTCAATGAGAGAGGTGAAGCATGCCTAAGGGAACGCAGAGAAATCCTAAAGCGAGTAGTCGAGTTCGAATCTTTTTCTTCCTGCTGGCCAAATGATCAACTCAAAGCAAAAGGGTTAGTTGCAGAAATACAGAAAGTAGTGAATGTTAAAGACAGTTTTACTCGAATAGCAAAAGAAAGCAATAAGATGCAGAGAGAAGTGATGGCTCAGAAGAATGCTGAAATTGAAAAAATAAGAAAAAAGAAAGAGGATATTGCTAGAGTAAAGGCTAAATTATTTGCCCTGTTTTCTGAAAAGAACAGCCAAAAGCGAGGTAAAGCCTTAGAAGGAGTTTTAAACTCATTATTCCAGGTTTACGGCATTCTTATACGCGAGGCATTTGTACTTAAAGGTGATGAAGGAGAAGGAATCATCGAACAAATCGATGGTGTTATCGAGATCGATGGTCATCTTTATTTTATTGAGATGAAATGGTGGGATAAACCTATTGGAGTCCCTGAAATATCTCAGCATCTCATGCGTGTTTATCTTCGTGCTGAAAGCCGCGCAGTTATTATCTCTGCCTCTAATTTTACAGAACCTTCTGTAGATTTATGCAAGAAAGCTTTGCAACAAAAAGTAGTCACCCTTTGTTCTTTGCAAGAAATAGTAGTATTACTAGAGCGAGAGGGAGACCTTTGCGAGTTTATCAGAAAAAAAGCTCAGGCAGCAATAATTGATCGTGAGCCTCTCGTAGAAGTACTTATGTGACTGAACCAAAAAGAAGTGTTCTGTCAAGTAATTTGCCTCAAAGTAAATAATTGAAGGAATAAATCAGTGGTACAGAAAAATGTACCAACACGTAAACGCTTCATTACCATTGCTGATTTTGCTTCTCTACTGTTTCTTTTTTTTCCAGTTGCCGCCCGGTTTATGTACGTATGGCTCGCGGTGGTATCTATGGGCAGTTGGTATTAGGTGCGGGTGCTAAGGGTTTAAGACCTGTCGCATGGCTTGGGTGGTGCATGTGGGTAGGCTGGTCTTGTTCTTTGCGTGTTAAGACTGGATGAAACTTTAGGTATATCTCTATAGGTTTTCCTAAAGCTAGCTTCTTTGTCCGGTCTTTCCCTATGGGCAGGGTAGCAAAAAGAGGTATTTTCTTAATCCTTTCTAGATTTGGTACACATTGATTGCCTAAATTTGTAAAAAGGGAAGTTAAGCCGTATTGGGAGGGAAGGCTTGCCTTCCATCCTTTCAAAATTTAGTTTATTT
Organism: Methanosarcina sp.; assembly: GCA_013331265.1. Lineage (GTDB taxonomy): Archaea > Halobacteriota > Methanosarcinia > Methanosarcinales > Methanosarcinaceae > Methanosarcina > Methanosarcina sp10923u. The sequence goes on along the minus strand of DUGS01000201.1, from coordinate 4,905 downwards.
GTATCTGTATAATAAGAAAAAGAGTTCTGTTGACTTAGAGCTTATAAGTAAAGCAGTTAGGAACAGTAGTAACATAATAAAAACGAAACATTATAAGAACATCAATTCTATGATCATGAACGACTAATAAATAAAAACAACTAGTACCCATAAATATTCTGCAAATAATATCAAGAAGTATGAAAAACTAAGATACTATTTTTAACTTTCAAAACAGAATGATTAAAAAAGGTTTATAAAGAGGCCATATATGTAATAATTATGTCTAAATTAAATTACAGCGATAAACTTTTTTACAAATACAGATCGATTGATGAACACACTGAGAGTTTATTAATAAACAATGAATTGTTTTTTAATCATCCTGATAATTTTAACGATCCGTTTGATTGTAAACTCGATTTTTTTCATAAAGGCCCTCTTGAAATGTGGATAGAATTCTTTTCTCGTCGTAATGTGCACCCTGTTGCCGCTCGTAATCTAATAAAAGATAAATTAAAAGAACGGGAATTTAAAAGGAAAAAAGATGGAATCCTTTATGAAGGGAAAAATTTAATTGATGATGGAGCTCTTCTAAGAGCTTGTTGCTTTAGTGAGAGAAAAGACAGCCTTTTGATGTGGGGTCATTATGCGAGAAATCACGAAGGAATTTGCATTAGTTTTAAGTCCTTTTCTGTTGAAGAATTTTTTTTGTTGCCGCTCGATTCCGATTATGCCCTTCCTTTTTTTAAAGTCGAATACAAAGATGACAAGCCTCCAGCAATTAATCTTTTAGGTGTAAGCACTCCCGAGGATACTAAAAGCATTATTAAGGACTTTTATTTAACTAAATTTACTGATTGGGAGTATGAGCATGAATACAGACTGTTAGCAACTATAAATGATAGAGAAGGGGAGTCTGTTATTAAATTCCAAAAAGACGCCTTAGAAGGTGTAACTTTTGGTTTAAATATAAAAAAAGATAATGCACTCCGTATAAAAACCATTATAGATCAGTATTACAAAGGAATGGGTGTAAAATTTTACAGAACTATAAAGTCAGATAGAAAATACGCTATAGAATTTGAAGAAATTAGAGACTTTGATAAATATATCAAGTCGATTAATTAAGTCTAGTACTAAGCCTGTAATGCGGGCGTGGAGGGAAGTTTCAGATTAATTAAGAAAACGTTGCACTGGCTTCTGCTCTCATAAATAACTCTTAGAGTAAATCTATTAATTCTTCTTTGCTTAAGCCAGTTTGATGAAGAATATCAAGAAGTGTTCCCTTAGCAAGTTTTGTATGCAAAGGAACAACTGTTCTGTAAGTATTTTCATCAGTTATCTTTTGAAGTGATACATGGCTTCCTTTTTGCCTCACAACAACAAACCCAGCCTTTTCTAATGCATTTACAAGTTCTTTTCCGATACAACTGGTAATTTAGACATTGGAGACTTCCACAAGGGTCAGGTAAGGTTTGGAAACTTGCTGTGAAAGGTCTTCAGTCCCGAAGCTCTCAATGTACAGTTCTATAGCTTCTTTAATATTTTCTTCGGCTTCTTCAAGAGTTTCTCCCTGAGAAGTCACATTGAGCTCAGGACATCTTGCAATAAAGAAGTCATCTTCTTTTGTTATAGATACGAGAAATTGCCTCATGGTTTATTCCAAGCCTAGTTTTCAAATATTTCTTCAAATATCTGTTGCGATTCTATTTATATTAGCGTAGAGATGTCCTTCAGGTAACGCACTTAATTTTGCAGAATTTGGTTTATACATTAATTTTAGAGAGACTGAAACTCAATTTGTTTTTGTGTACAGATTTTACCTTAAAACTAATTCATTATTTCAGGGTTATGTTTTTGGACTCTGTCCTTCTTTTTTGCAATCAGCCCCCAATATCTGCTCACTTCGCAAGCATGCGGGCGTGGAGTAAAAACATGAATGACTTAATCATTTTTTAATTAATGTAGCTATAAATACCATAGTCGATATAGTGGCTATTATGACAGAAACAACTACCATTCAGATAACAAAAGAAACCAGGGATGAGTTGAAAGCTATTGGAAAAATGGGTGATGACTATAATACCGTTATACGAAAATTGATCCATGAACACAACTGCAATAAACTCATAGAAGAAGGAGATAGACTCATAAGAGAACATCGTGACGAGTTCGTGAGCATCGATGACCTTTAAAGTTCTGATCCATCCCAAGGTCTTCGAAAATGTTCCTGTAGATCGCAGGGATCAAATAAAAGAGGCTCTTCGAGAACTAAAAGACCCCTTGCCAGGGGGAAACAAAAAAGAAGTAAAAGGAAGCCACAAAACAGTCTATCGGCTACGTGCAGGCGATTTTCGCATTTTATACGAAATTGATTTTGAACGAAGCGAGGTTCTTGTTTTTAATATAATAACGGCTGAACAGGCGCATAAGAAGTACAACCGTTTTAAATAACTCCCAAAACTTTTTCTCACTTACCCTTTCTTTTTTTCTTTTATAGGTTTCCTTCCATGTCGCATCATATATCGTTCTTTCCGGCTTAAACAACTGTAAAACACTTTTGTTGGCACTACTATCTTTATTTTTCTTCTTTTTTGCAGTAGCCGCCCGGTATATCCGATATCTGCTCACTTCGCGAGCATGCGGGCTTGGAGGGAAGTTTCAGATTAATTTAATTTAATTTAATTTAATTTATTTACTCACATTGAGCTTGAAAATACGTGAAAGGATTGTATTTAACTCGACCTGGTCTTGCTGCAATAGACAATCTGTTGTTGAAAAGATGAAATAAAGAATTGAAAATCTATTCTATCCCCCCTGATATTGTATCTAGGAAAGTGGTCCTCCAGGTTCTGGTGGCTGGTAAGGGACAGGAAAAACGAAGAAAGAATAGTCAGATTAAACATCCAGTACTGCATTATAAGAGGTAATGGGGGATTATGATTATGGCAGTCAATGAGAAAGAAATTAGGATTAGGATAATCAAAGATGGACCGTATCGGGTTACAGGTGAAGTGCCGCTTTTAGAGCAGGTAATTGTCACCGATGATGCCGGCCACACCAGAGAATTAATTGATATAAAAGAATACCCTCGGCGGGAAGCCTATATTTTATGCCGCTGCGGCTCATCCGAAAAAAAGCCCTTCTGTGATGGGACCCACCGCAAGGTCGGTTTTGACGGTAGCGAAACAGCCAGTAGAAAGCCTTACCTGGAAAAAGCGGAAACGTTTGAAGGTCCTGATCTAAAACTCACTGATGCCTACGAGCTCTGTGATCATTCCCGTTTCTGCCAGCGGTCTGGCGGAATAAGGAGTCTCATACAAAAATCAGACGACCCCGAAGCCAGACAAATCGCCATAGAGGAAGCCATGATCTGCCCGTCGGGACGGCTGGTCCTGTGGGACAAGAAGACAGGCAAACCCTTTGAAAAAGAATTTGAACCATCTATTGTACTGGTTCACGACAAACAAAAAGGTTGTGAAGGCCCCCTTTGGGTTCGAGGTGGTATCCCCATTGAATCTGCAGATGGCAGCATGTACGAATCCCGGAACAGAGTAACCCTCTGCCGCTGCGGGAAGTCAGAGAACAAGCCCTACTGTGACGGCAGCCACTGGATGAACAGCCAGCAGAAGCTCGAGTTCAGGAAGAAGTGGGGCCTGGAATGAGTGAGTTCGTTGATTCATAGAGGTTGTTAACTTGCGGAAATAGTAATCTCGCATAACAATCAGGCAATCCAGAAGCCAAAATGAAAGCAATCAATGGGCGATTCCGCGATAAAAAATAGAGAATTCGAGGGTAGCCTTCTTTATTTCAATATATTCTCAAACTCCTTCTGGCTCTACAGATGTTGCCAAGGTCTCATCAGCCTGCAGCAAATTTTCGATTGCACATCTCTGAATAGCTGGAATGGTGACATGCCTCACGCCGGCCACAGGGCTGCCAACATATGTTCCTATCCAGTTTTGTAAGGTTAATTGATATTGATATTTGTTGTTTTTCTATCAATTCATTGTCGTTTTTCTATGTCAATTTGAGATTGTTTTTCTTCAATTTAATATTGTTCTGCAACACATTTTCTGCTTTTTTGATACACAAATTGAGCGAATTATGAATTTTCAAACTACCGACTCTATTTTTTCTTCATTTTTGCCAGCAACCGTCCGATATCTGCTCACCTCGTGAGCATGCGGGCGTGGAGGGAAATTTTAAGGTGAATTTGAATAAGAAATTTGACAACTCCTCCAGAGTTTATTCTTTGAAAGAAGTGTGATAAACTGAAAAAATAAAACAACTCCTCGAGAGAGGAAGAGTTGTTTTTACGCCTAGATTCTAACTCCTGACAAAGCGTTTATGATAGAGGATGGTCAAGCTTTGGAATAAAACTAATTATCACCGCGTCCTTCTATGACATCAATGATACGCTGACCGATCAGTGGAGCAGCGGAAGCGGCAAATGTTGGATTAGGGTGAGAATCCGAAGTTGATACGGCATTTTCCGGCAAGAGGTATAG
>DUGS01000201.1:0-208 GCA_013331265.1 Methanosarcina sp. | reverse complement strand
GGCATTTTCCGGCAAGAGGTATAGTCCGCCTCCGGTTTCCAGGTCGCGGAAATCCCAAACATAGATATTATCACCGGGTTCATCCCAGGTTGTCTTGACCCAGTTAGCAAAGTCTCTTGCTCTTTCGGCTTCTGCGGCATTGGTTGCGCTTTCGACCAAAGCTGCACCAGTCCAAACGATGAAACGTTTATTCGGAAACTCATGCATC
>DUGS01000139.1:19009-23237 GCA_013331265.1 Methanosarcina sp. | reverse complement strand
CAATGCTTGCAGGCCTGCAGAATGAAAGTTCAGATATAGATTCTGTAATCTACGACCCTATGTGGTTCAGGGCAAGAGATGCCATAACCACTGCAAAACAGCAGGAGGGACCCATAGAAGAGATCGATGAGGAAATGTGGCAGAGGATTTACAGAAAAAGAATTCCTGAGATCTCTTTTGACGAATTCATGCTTCACGAGTCCAGGAAAGGCAACCGCGGCATGGTTGAGGGCACCTATTTCGACCTCCTCTTCGTGCGGGAATGGGACCAGATCAAAGAGCCCCTTTTGCGGGGCACGGACACGGTCAAAATGAAAATTGAAGCCGAAGTCAAAAACGCTGACTTTGCCTTTGACAACCCCTCCTACTATAAGGTAGAACACGACGAGATCGACCATGTGCTCTCTTACACCCATACCTATGCAGGCCAGGCCCTCCCCGGCGAGATAATAGAAGCCCGCGGTGTGGTCGAAGAAGTAGGAGATATTAAACGGCTTGTCGTTGGCACCTCAAGGGAACCGAAAGGGGAATGGATAAGGTCTCTTACCTGGCTCGAAAAGTGCGGATACATGTGATTCAGGTGAAAATCCACTATCCGGACTGAGAATACCTTCTCTGGCTCCGGAAAACCATCTTTTAATCTAATTTTTCCCTTTGGAAGACCGGATAAGGAAAGTATGCACTACGCGGAAAAAATCAACATTAAACAGAAAAGGAAGATTGAATAACAGCATAAATATAGAAAGGAAGGCTTCAATGAACCTTCCTCAATCTTGAGAATCTTATTCCATTTTTCTTTTCTTCAGGGCAGCATATGATGTAAGAACCCCGGCTGCCGCAAATAAAATTTCAGCTCCAGGAGCACCTTTATTTTCCTTTTCTTCATATGAAGCCGGATTTCCTTCACATTCTTCTCCGGATGTCTCTCCTGTGCTCATGAGATTATTTTCCTGATCTCTGGCAGGAGTGATTTCAACTGACTGGCTACTTTTTTCCCGGCTTGCGATAGCAAAAGGCGAAAAGCCCGGAGTTTCTGCCGTGAAGTAGAAGTAACCTTCATTTTCTCCGGTCAGGGTTGTAGGCAGTGCGTTCCATGTGTTATCACTGTACCTGTAAAGGGTTATTGTGCTTTCACCTATGCCGTTTTCGTAAAGCCATGTCCGGTTTACCCTGAAACTTATACGGGCGTTTTCAAGGTTTTCTGAACTTGAAAAGCCGCTGTTTCCTACCCAGATATTCAGGTTTTTGTAGACGGTTCCGGGAGCAGGCCCTTTCACTATTGAGGACGTGTTCTTCAGCATCTCCACAATTGTGGTTGTTTTTCCAAAGCTCTTTTTAGGGTCAAACTCAACAGAAACGATCTCGTTTGTCTCTCCTTTGAAAGTGTAGCAGGTGTGAATTCCTTTGAAAATCTGCTCATTTGAGATCTCTTTGAGCTCTACGTTTCTGCTCGATTCCGGAGAACCCCCACCACCTCCACCTCCGCCGCTACTTCCTCCATTTCCACTGCTTCCCCCATTTCCACTGCTTCCTCCATTTTCACTATTCCCTCCGTCTCCACCGCTTCCTCCGAAAGGATCTATTTCTTCCGTAACTGTAATATAACCTGTTTTTGTCTCTGTATCGTTTCCGCAGGTAGTGTTAATTGCCTTTAGGGCTACGGTATAGGTTCCCGTGGCCGCATAGGTCCATACCGGATTTTTCTCAAAAGAGTCAATGCTTCCGTTTCCATCAAAGTCCCATTCCCAGGAATCCGTATTGCCTGTAGATAAGTCCGTGAACTGAACTGTGAGAGGGGGAGTACCGGAGAGAGGACTTGCAGAAAAGTCAGCTTCGGGGGGCGGGTATGTCACTATTATTTCCGAAGCCCCTGTGATGGGAACTGCTGAGACAGAATATCCGGAAATATTACCTGAGATTGTGAAATTTCCAGGTTCGATAACATAAGGCACTGTAACCCTATATACAACAGTTCTTTCCCCTCCTGCCTGAAGGCTATCGACCCAGATCCATTCCAGAGTAGACTCTTTGAAAGTCTCGATAGTCTGGAAGACAGCTCCTTCATTTTCAACTCTGCTTATAGTCCATCCATCAGGAAGGTTTTCATCAAGGGTGGGGGCTTCAACAAACTGGTCTGTATGTATGTGCACAGTCACGGTAAAAGTTCCACCTGCATAAACCGTTCCTGCGGAAAACTCCCTGCTCGCCTCAATTCCAGCGCCGGAAACCGGAATTATGGATATTACAAAAAATAGAATGAGTGCAAGACCGGAGATAATATTTGAGATTTTGGTCCGGTTTTTTACTTTAAGGGTATCAATACTTTTCATGAGAACGAATCCTTTAGTTTTTTGGGAGTGTTCAGCATCTATCTCAAATTTTATATCCTGTGTAGGTCTATATTATTATAACTGTTTGCAGACTTGTTATTATATATCTCAGGAGAGATTATTTGATTTTCAATATCTTAAGGAATAAAAATCTCCTGAGGAATAAGGATAACTTCAAGTGAATCCGCAGTCAAAGTCACATATAAATAAAACAGTGTTCTATTTTCTGTTATGAAAACAAAAAAAAGTTATGTATGGTTTGCTCTGATTATTATCGGAATTGCGGCCACGGCTACAGTGTTTGCTTACCCTGACTCTACTGGAAATGCGGTTCAGGCAGATGAGCGTGAGATCGCTGCTAAAATCGCTGCTAATGGTATTGAATCATCTTCCAGTGTAATAACTAAGGTAAAACCTTCAAATCCCCTGGCAATTCTCACTGCAGGAGCCGCCGGAACTGATTCGGCTACCGAGGTTACGGTCTATAATAATGACCTTGCCCTTGTGAAAGAACGCAGGGAGCTTGATCTGAATACCGGAGTTAACAATGTCGAATACACTGATGTCGCTGCACTTATTGATCCGACCTCAGTCATGTTTGAGGACACAAAAAACAAAAATACTGCCGTGCTTGAACAGAACTACGAATACGACCTGGTAAGCAGTGACAAACTTCTTGACAAGTTCCTGGGCAAGGAGATTACTGCAACCGAAAAGGAAGGAAATACCTATACAGGGACTCTTCTCAGCCATGACGGCGGGGTTGTGCTCAAACTGAGCGATGGAAAGGTTGTGAGTCTCGCAGAAGTCTCAAAATTTGAGTTCCCAGACTCTGCAGGTCTGCTCACAAAACCCACTCTTGTCTGGCAGGTCTATTCTCCTGTAACAGGCAGCCGGAATGTCCTGACCTCTTATCTTACAGGCGGCATGAACTGGAATGCGGATTACATTGTAAAGACAAATGCAGATGATACTAAGGCTGACATCCAGGGCTGGGTCAGTATTGACAATCAGGCAGGGACCACCTATAATGATGCAAAATTGAAGCTCGTTGCAGGGGAAGTCCACCGTATAACTGTACCTGAGCCTCCCCGTTATGCAAATGAGGTTGCAGAGGAAGCAGTTTACGATAAGGCAGAGGGAGGCTTTGCTGAAGAAGCCCTCTTTGAGTACCACCTCTATACCCTTGAAAGGCCGGCTACCCTGAAAAATAACCAGGTCAAGCAGCTTTCCCTGCTCTCTGCAGATTCCGTGCCTGTAGAAAAGGAACTCGTCTTTGACGCTTCAAAAAGTGATAAGGTGCAGGTAGCCCTGAACCTGAATAACTCCAAAGAAAAAGGCCTTGGAATGCCTCTTCCTGCCGGAGTTTTGAGGGTATACAAAGCTGACTCCGAAGGCCAGCTCCAGTTCCTTGGAGAAGACAGTATAGACCACACTCCAAAAGATGAGGAGATTAAAGTCGTTGTCGGAAATGCTTTTGATGTAACCGGCACCAGGACCCAAACTGATTATAAGAGGGTAAGCAATGATGTCTGGCGGGAAAGCTATGATATCGAACTTAAGAACCATAAGTCTGAAGCCCAGAAAATAAGGATCGTAGAACACTTCTACGGAGACTGGGAAATTATCACTACTTCAGATACTTACGAAAAGAAGGATGCTTACACTGCCGAGTGGGAAGTGACCGTACCAGCAAACGGTTCAAAAAAGGTCTCTTTCACGGTAGAGCGCAGATATTGAGTTTTTGGCAGCTACTAATTTCCCGACAACCATTAAGTTCCCGTGTTGAAATGCCTGAAAATCTTTCGGACCCGGACTTAAACGAAGAAATCTGAAAAATTAGCCTGTAAGGGGGCTTTGCCCTCTTATTTTTCAAACTGCTATTTTATCTTTTTCTA
>DUGS01000139.1:15894-18790 GCA_013331265.1 Methanosarcina sp. | reverse complement strand
TCTATTCCGGGATGACAAAAGATAATCCACTTAGTTTTTCTTTCCCTGCACTGCACACATAAGTCCTGTAGGACAAAACAGTGTTTGGATCGCATCACTATGATTTCCAGCACCTCACCAATCTTCCCGAGACATCCCGTAGTTTCTGCGGCTCTTTACACGCGCCCGTCCTCTCCCGGCACAATCGGAAGTAGGGACATCCCAAAAAGCCATCAGGCAGCGCTCTATCCTCTTCCTGCAGCACAACATCAAGCGACGCATACCGTACTGCGTCCAGAAGAGCACGCGTATAAGGGTGCAGAGGCCTGTCAAACACATCCTTCCCCTCCTCAACAATCTCACCTGCATACATCACCAGCACCCGGTCCGAAACAGCTTTCGCTGCCTCTAGATCGTGTGTGATAAACACCAGTCCTAGACCTCTTTTCTTCTGAATTTCTTTGAGCACCGCCACAATAAACGCCTGTACTGACACATCAAGCATCGAGGTCGCCTCATCACATACCAGCAGCTCAGGCTTCAGAGCAAGCGCCCTGGCAATTACTACCCTCTGCAGTTCTCCTCCTGAAAGCTCATGCGGATATCTGGGTTTGTGCTCCGCAGAAAGTCCCACCTCTGCAAACAGGGCATCTACATTTTCCGAAATCTCCTCTCTGGAAAAACCTCCGCAAACCACAAAAGGTTCGGCAACCGACCGCTCAACCGTCCATCTCGGATCAAGCACATCATCAGGGTTCTGGGGGATCAACTGGATTTTTCCCACAAACTTCCCGAGATTATTCCAGTTCATCCCGGTCAGTTTCGTCCCTTCGAAAAATACTTCTCCGGAAGTTGGCGCAAGTTGTTGTACAAGCATCTTTGCAAGCGTCGATTTCCCGCACCCCGACTCTCCGACAATAGCTACAGTCTCTCCCGGAAAAATCTCAAGATCAACACCGCAGACGGCTGTCTTTTTGACGGTTTTAATCAGTCCTGAGGTGTAAACACAATGCAAATTCTCTGCCTTAAGCATACAGCCAGCACCTCACGCATCTCCTAGCCATTTCCACAACCGGCGGGTCCGTCAGGCACCTTTCCGTTTTATGCGGGCATCGCGGATGAAACCTGCAGCCTTCCGGCACTTCAATCATCGAAGGTGACGAACCTGGAATCGGGTGCATGCCGCGCTCAGGCACCGCATCCAGAAGTGCTTTTGAATACGGATGCAAAGGCTCTTTGAAAAACGCATCCTTTCCTGCAATCTCTATAATCTGCCCGCAGTAGTTTACCGCAATCCTGTCCGACATCGCCCGGGCAAAACCGACATCATGTGTAATTAAAAGAAACGCACAGCCGTCCGAGGCAACCTTCTGAAAAATTGCCGCAATATTGCGCCTCTTCAGCACATCAACTCCTTTTGTCGGTTCGTCAGCGATAATCAGTTCAGGGTCTGCAGCCGTTCCCATTGCAACCATTGCCCGCTGCAGCATTCCGCCGCTGTACTGGAACGAGTATTCCCTTTCCCGCACTTCAGGAGGGAGGATATCAAAATATTTCAGAGCCCGGCATGTCCTGGCCTTTGCCTCCTCTTTACTCAATCCAAGATGTGCCCTCATCGGCTCTGCAACCTGAGTGCCAACCCTTATTCCCGGATTCATCGCAAGATATGGGTTCTGGGCAATTGATGCAACCGTTTTTCCGCGGATCTTCTGCATCTCCTTTTCTGAAAGAGCTGAAATTTCCGTACCGTCAAGTTCCACTTTCCCGGAAAACACTGCATTTGGGGGAAGCAGCCTCATTATTGCCTGGCCAAGAATCGACTTTCCGCTCCCGGACTCCCCAATCAGTGAAAATACCTCATGCTTGTTTATGGAAAAAGCCGCATCATCAACCGCGTGAACGGTTCCCTGTCCGGTTGGGATTGATACAGAAACCCCGGATACTTTCAGCAATACATCAGACATATCAAAACCTTCCTTCAAGCTCAAGATTTTTCATCTTCTGGTCAAGTGCATCCCGAAGCCCATCGCCGAAATAGTTGAACGCAAGAACGGTCATCATGATAAAAAGACCCGGGAAAAACATCAGCCAGGGAGCAGTTGTGAAATATGTCCGTCCTGCATTCAGCATCGCACCCCATTCAGGTGTTGAAGGCTGCACCCCAAGGCCAAGGAAACTTAAACCGGCTGCTGCAAGAATCACATTCCCGATTCCAAGCGATGCCATGATCAAAACCGGAGAGATAATGTTTGGTAGAACATGCTTTATCATCACATAAGTGTTTGAAGCCCCAATCCAGCGGGCTGCCCGGACATAGCCTTTTGTCTTGACGTCAAGTGTTGAACCGCGTGCAACCCTCGCAAACACCGTCCACTCGACAGCAATTAAAGCAAGCATCATGTTCTTCATCCCCTGTCCCAGAAACGCTGTAATTGCAAGTGCCAGAAACATCGACGGGAACGCAAGGAAACTATCCGTCAGCCGCATGATAATCTCATCCAGCCAGCCGCCGTAATACCCTGCCAGAACGCCAAGTGCCACCCCAATTGCAAGCGAAACGCTGACAACCGCAAACCCGACGAAAAGGGATGCCCGTGCACCGTACATCACCATTGTCAGTATATCGCGGCCAAGGTTATCTGTCCCGAACAGATGGTCAGAAGACGGAGGCTGCAGCCGGTTCTGCAGGTCCTTTTCCGTGCAGGCATAGGGGGCTAAAACATTGGCAAATATGGCCATGAAAATAAGCCCTCCAAGAATTATCAGGGAAAGAACAATTTGCCGGTTTTTAAGAAGTTCTATCATAGCGTATCTCCGGGTTTGCCCAAACGTAGACCAGGTCTACAAAGAAGTTGATCAGGAGAAAAATGACGGCAACAAAGAGTACCGAGCCCTGTACCATCATATAATCGTGGGA
>DUGS01000139.1:9208-15761 GCA_013331265.1 Methanosarcina sp. | reverse complement strand
AGAACAACTGCTGGCAGAATCATGTAGCTGATGTCTGTCCCGTGTCCAAATCCAGATGCTGGGAGCCAGTGAATGATTACCGAGAAGAAAATTATCATCAGATAGGCTTGCCAGAAGTTCGGTATGGATACTCCGAGAAGAGCGCCAAAGCGGCAGGCGTCGTCAACAATAGTGTTATGTTTCAGAGCTGAGACTATGCCGAGAGGGATGGCGATAACAAGAGCAATTGCANNTTTAAGAGAAAACCAATTGACAGACCGACCACAGTGATAACCGGGACAAGCGCGTTTTTCAATGCATGTCTGATGATAATGATCTTTTCAGAAAGTCCTTTTCCACGTGCTGTCTGGATGTACTCCTTTCCCATGACATCCAGCATGCTTGAACGAATCATCCTCATCATTACAGCTGCCGACCCTGTCCCAAGGACGGTTGCAGGCAGAATCATGTACCTGATGTCTGTCCCGTGACCGAAACCAGATGCAGGTAGCCAGTGAAGGATTACCGAAAAAAGAATTATCATCAGATAGGCCTGCCAGAAATTCGGTATGGATACTCCGAAAAGAGCTAGCAGACGGCAGGCGTCGTCAACAACGGTGTTATGTTTCAGAGATGAGACTACGCCAAGCGGAATGGCGATAACAAGAGCAATTGCAAGAGCAAAAACTGAAAGAGTCAATGTATTTCGGAATGCATTCAGAACAGTTTCAAACACCGGCTGTTCGCTCATATACGAGTAGCCAAAGTCTCCGACAACCGCACCTTTAAGCCAGTTCAGATACTGGATGTAAAAGGGCTGGTCAAGACCATGGGCTATACGGAACGCTTCAACAGCTGCCTCATCATATCCACCCGAGGGACTCGTCATCATAATCTCTGCCGGGTCTCCCGGAGCGATATAGATGAGTGAGAAACTCATAAATGAGATAAATATGAGAACCGGAATGAGATACAGAGCCCGGCGTATGAAGTACTCTTTTAGCATTACAGCGCCTCTGGAAAACTTCAGCTATTCCTCAACATTTTATTCCGATGGCAAGGTACGGGACAGATAAATAGTCATAACCTTCCGGATCGCATCTTTTCATATACTCTGCATACTCGGGAAGGGATTTCCAGGAGACCTCCGAAAACCCGTTATTTACCATGATGGCTGCAATCATTTCTGGGGAGTTGCTGTCATAAAGTGGAAGATACTCAATTAACTCATCGTGATTTCTTTCTTCAGGGTTGTAATTTATGTCTGGAACGTATCCTGGCTGGAACCATTGCCCGTCGATTGCAAGAATCCTGCCTCCGGGGACCAGGCCTCTTCGGCATTCACTGAAAAATTTGTCATGGTCCGTGAGTGTCCAGAGGAGGTGCATGTTTACGATAATATCGAACATGCGGTCTTCAAAAGGCAGGTTTTCTCCGTCCCCTTCAACGAACTTAATTGAAAGATTGCGGTTCTTTGCTCCTTCTTTTGCACGTGCGAGCATCTCTTCTGAGATGTCAAGAGCAGTAACATTGTGCCCCATTTCTGCAAAAACAAATGCCTGGATGCCTGGGCCTGTTCCTATATCAAGGACATTGAGTTTTTTACCTGCTGGAAGCTTATATGAAAAAAGGTTTTTCATCAGGAGAATTTCTTCATCAAGGTGGTCACGGTACATCTTCCGGTAATTTGGACTGATTTTATTCCAGTGTTCTGTAATTTTGTCTTTCATTTTTAAACCCCTCAGGCAATTTCCATTTCGTTTGTAATGAACGTGTATTCGTTTGGATAAATTTCAAAACCTTTGAGATCGGGAGAGGGACCGTCAATTTCTCTCTTGTATGCGATGTAGATCAGTACCGCATCATTCAATTGCAACTATACAGCCCGAGTAAAGCAGCTTATTGTGAATATCCAGCCTGGGCAAACAACATCAATATCCACACTTGACGGAGTTTTTTTTCAGGAGGCAGACCGCAAATATCTATTTTCGGATATTATCAAGTAATTTCAGAGATTGTTCCTATCAAATAATTTCAGAGATTGTTCCTGCATTAGAGATTGTTCCTGCATGTTTTTGTCTTAAAGGAGGAGATCGACCAGAACTTCACGGTGGAAGTTTTTTCCTTTGCCGATCTCTCCTTCGGGAGCATACCTTTCTACAAATTACATCAAACCTGCTGTCTGCAAACGGTAGCTTTTCCTCGTTTCTTCTTCAAATTCAAGCAAATCCGATGTCTTTGGTGATGATTGTATACTCATTTGGATACATCACAAAGCCTTCCACATCTGACGACAGTGCATAGATTTCGTTGGCATAGAATACGGGCAGTATTACTGCATCTTCCTGAATCTGTACCTGGATTTTATCATACAGCTCACCCCGTTTCTCATCGTCCGTCTCACCCCTTGCTTCAAGAATCAATTCATCTACCCGAGGATTTGAATAACGGAGCCATTTGGATGCATAGTTTCCGGTCGAGAGGTAATGGCTTGAAAGGAAGTAGTCCGGGTCTCCGGTTGGTGCCGTACTCCACGCAGCAAATGAAAAATCATAGTTTCCGGATACCGCGTTTTCTGTAAGTGCAGCACTATCTAGAATTGTCACAGTTGTGGTAATGCCAATGTCTTCCAGCTGTGAAGCGATAATTTCTGCACTCGGCTGAAGAGCTGCACGTTTTGTGTAGGTCTGGATTTCAATGGTGAAAGGCTTACCGTTGTAGTAGAGTTTGCCATCTGCGCCTTTTGCTATTCCTGCTTCTCCGAAGAGTTCCAGGGCTTTTTCAGGGTTATATCCATAGGACTCGATCTGGTCGTTTGCGTTCCATGGCATGGTATTTGTGAATATTCCTGTTGCCGGGATACCGGAGACCCCTTCAAGTGCTGTATCAACAATTTCCTGGCGGTTGATCGCATAAGAGAGGGCCTGGCGGACTCTGGTGTCATTGAATGGCGCTTTGCCGCCATTTATATACAGGAAATATGTCCGCAGCGTTTCTTTGGAAGTGACGTTCATATCAGGATTAGCCAGAAGTGCTGAATACTCGCTCTGGAGAGGATCTCTGGCAATGTCGACATCTCCTGATTTTATTAGCATGGTCCTGGCAGTGCTGTCTTTGTTGTACTGAATGAGTATACGGTCAACTTTGACCTCACCACCCCAGTAATCAGGATTCTTTTCGACTTCAAGGCTTGTACCTGGTTCAAAGGAAACAAACTTGAAGGGACCTGTCCCGACCGGCTGTTTGTCTGCATCAACAATGTTGGGACTGATGATAGACATGACAGGGTCTACAAGGGATGCAATTAATGGTGCATAGGCGTCATTAGTTTCGATGACAATGGTGTACTCACCAGTTTTTCGTATATCTTTAATGAAGGAGTACTCTGATGATCTGCTGTTTGACGGGTCAAGTACTCTGTTCAGTGAAAAGAGAACTGCATCTGCATTCATTTTTGTTCCGTCGTGGAAGGTTACAGCTTCGCGGAGCTGGATTTCCCATTCAGTATCGTTTAACTGTTTGTAGCCAGATGCAAGTTTGGGTTTGAGATTCATGTCTGCATCATAATAGAACAGTGTTTCATAGATGCCTGCCTGATGGACATACCATCCTGTCCAGCCGTTGGCAGGGTCAAGACTGCCGCCGGTATCGGGACCTTCATTAAAAACTACGCGAAGAACTTTTTCTTCAGTCCCTTCAGTCTCAACACATCCTGCACAGAGCAGTGCCACAATCAAAATTACGGCAACTTTGGGGATGGAGAGTTCTATTTTTGGTACTTTAAATTTCATCATTAACACCAGTGTGGATAAATATTTAGTATATTAGTAACATTATATTCAACTTAGTTGTTAAGTAGAATGGTATATAAAGTGAGTGATTTCATTCTATTCTGCACGGATGTTGGTGATGAAATATCGAATTCTTTGAATCCGGAAATGTCCAGTAAGCTGCATCGGCATTGACAGATACTGTGTTGGCTGTCAAAGTTGAGCCAAAAACACAAAAAATAAGAAGGTTTTTTATTCGTTCTTCATTCCAGAGATCATATATAGGTCAGTTGACTGGCTGATTTTTCGTTACTTATTCAGAATATATGCCTGAACTAATTATTATTTATTTTAATTATATTATGATATAATACATCTAAATAACCTTGTTTTGTTAATTACGATGATTAAAAATCAACATCATTATATATTGTAATACTACATTTTATAATATTCATACCAAACTGCATAATTTAATGAGAAAAAAATGGCAAAATTACGGGCTTTCATGACTTGAGGCAGATGAAGCAAAGTGGACAACGTATCATACTGTTCCGGACAGAGGTAGTCTGGTACCGATTTTACTTGAGGGACAGAAAATGAAAGATAAAATCTTAGAATACTGGGACTTCAGAAGTTCTGATTATCACACGGAATATGCTAAATGTATGGATGAGGAAATGGATATCTGGAAATCCATTTTTTCTGAAATTCTGCTAACGGATAAAAAAGTTCGCGCAGTAGAAGTTGGAACAGGGCCCGGGATTCTTGCAATTTCTCTTGCTGCCATGGGTCATGATGTAACCGGTGTTGATCTGTCAGAAAATATGCTTGAAAGAGCAGCTGAGAATGCCAGAGAAAATGGAGTAAGTATTTCGTTAGTGCAGGGAGATGCAGAAGAAATTCCTCTTAAAGATGGAGAGTATGATTTTGTTTTTAGTAAGTATCTTCTCTGGACTCTGCCTCAACCGGATAAGTTTCTGGACGAACATTACCGGTTATTAAAAGACGGAGGCTTTATGATGATAATTGATGGTATGTGGTTCCAGAACCCTGATGGGACGGAGAAGGCAAGCAGCCGGAATGCCCAATTTGATGAGCTGTATGCTGATGTTAAGCCGAATCTGCCCCTTGCGAAAAACAATACACCAGAGAGGATAACTGACCTTGTACAATCCCATGGATTTGAGATTATTTCATGGAGGTTTTTGGATGATTACGATGCGTTTTTGGAACGAAATGATCCTTCCGGTCATGCCGCAGCGTATATCCAGCCTCCGCATATGATTCTTGCAAAGAAAAGAAGTCAGATGTGATTAAATCTTTCTTGTTCAGGAGATTAACTTATCCAAATGATACAGAAGGTCTGAAGATCAATTTCCGAGCAAGTAACTATACTTTAAATACATAGAATTGTAGCTATACTGCGGTGTGGTAGCGGCAAGCAATTTGATTTACACCACCTATCAAAAGAAATAAAATATGCCCAGGAAGGAATTACCATTACTGCAACTGTTAGCAAAAAGCTTCTCGGGGCAATCACCGGACATTTTCTCATAGACCTCTATACTCCGATGCTTCCGATTATTCTCCCGCTCCTTATTGACACAATGGGACTGTCTTATTTTCTTGCCGGTCTTATTGTCACGGCATTTAATGTGGTCTCTTCGGTAACCCAGCCGTTTGTCGGCCTCTACAGCGATAAAACCGGCTGGCGTGCAAGTGTTCCTGTTTGTGTTGTAATCGGTAGCCTTGGCATTTGTCTTACTGGTTTCACAAACAACTATCCTGTCCTGCTCATGCTGGTAATGGGAGCTGCGATCGGCCATGCGCTGTTCCATCCATCAGCAATGGACCTGGTTTACCGGTTAAGCCCTCCGGCAAAAAGGGGAACGTATAATTCAATATTTACAACCAGCGGCAGTATCAGCTACTCTATCGGGCCGTTTATTGCAGGGGCTTTGATTGAATTTGCCGGCCTTCCATCAGTTATATGGATGGTAATTCCGGGTATTATAGGGGCAGCATGGATATATCGAAATGACCTCCGATATCAGAATGAACCAGTTTTTGAAAATCCAGCGAAGACGATTAGAAGGCAGACTGTGGAGAGGAAAAAATTCTGGTGGATTCCTGCGGGGCTGGTTGTGATAATCTGTTCTCTTCGCGCCTGGGCATATGTGGGACTTATTACCTATCTGCCAGCGCTTCTAACTCTTGAATATAAAGAGTTTGACACGGTGACAACATCTCTTATTGTGACAATTATGCTGTTATTTGGAGTTGGGGGCCAGATTGCAGGAGGATATTTTTCAGATCGTTTCGGGCGTAAATTGATGCTGGTTCTGGGCCTTTTGTGTGCAGTGCCATTGTTTGCCCTAATTTTTCTTGCTGACGGCTGGCTGATGTACTTTGGGATTATGATGTACTCTTTTTTTGCCTGTTTTTGCTATGTGACATCGATTACAATGACGCAGGAACTTCTCCCCGGAAACGTCGCTTTCGCATCAGGCCTTATTCTCGGGCTTTGTATGGGCGTTGGAGGGGTAGGAGCCGCGGTTATTGGATGGGCTGCTGATTTGATGGGGTCGCTTTCTGATGCAATGTTTCTCTTGATCATTCCTACGATATTGTGCCCGATTCTTGCATTGTTTGTCCAGTATCCGGCGGAAAATTATTGAGCTGGTCCCAAAACTCGAAAATCACTTCTTTGAACTCGATTTCGAAATAATTATAAAGCTGCTCAAGAAAGTAGTTATGAAACTTATAGATAGGGAAACAAAAATGGGTTTTGGGATAGGCTC
>DUGS01000139.1:0-8980 GCA_013331265.1 Methanosarcina sp. | reverse complement strand
TCGATAACAAAAATTTGGAGAAAAATTGTAAAATCTCAGGGAATTAAAAAATAATATAATTGACTGAAAATGACTCCCACAGAACCCTTTTATCTTGGTATCCTTATTCTCACAGGTTTTTTTACAGGTATTGTCTCGGGTATGCTTGGTGTAGGTGGAGGCTTTATCATGTCTCCTGTTCAGTACCGGCTTTTGCAGGAGACCGGGCTACAACCTGACATTGCAATAAGGATAGCGTTCGGAACAAGCCTTTTTGTGGTTCTGATAAATGCCATAAATGTTGCCCTAAATTACCACCAGAAGAATGCAGTACTCTGGAAACAGGCAACAATCATGGGGATTTTCGGATCAATCTTCAGTTTTGTGGGAGCAGCGGTAGCTTCTTACTTACCGGCTTCTACCCTCAGCAAAATTTTTGGAATCGTAGTTATAGTTGGTGCACTTAGAATTTATTTGGTTCCTGCTGTTACAGAAACGAAATATATCAGCTCTAATTCATTACCTTATATTTTTGCAGGTATTTTCATAGGTTTTTTTTCGGGCCTTTTGGGACTCGGGGGAGGAGTCATTGGAATTCCAATCATGCTGATTTTTCTTCATTTTGATATGCGAAAAGCCATAGGGACCACATCTGCAGTAATAATCTTTACTTCTTTTAGTGGATCAATCGGATACATACTCAATGGCTGGGGACAGGTCGGACTTCCTCCTTATTCTGTCGGATATGTAAATATTCTAAATTGGATTTTGCTTTCATTTCCAGCATTTCTTGCAGCAAGAAGTGGAGTGAAAATTGCCCATCTGATAGACCCCGAACATTTGAAGCATTTTTTTATACTTCTGATGCTCTATGTAGGGCTGGAAATGACAGGAGTTATTGGTCGTATTTTTACATATTGAGCTCATTCCAAAACAGATTTCAGCCTCACATTGGTATAAATATCAGAACTATTCTTATTATTAAAATTCAACCGATTATTTAGAATTTGTTAAGTTATAAGCTATGGAATGCCACTACTTTACTCATTTCCAGTTTAACAAGGCATAAATCACCTGCATGAAGCTTCAGGGAGTCAACAAATTGTGCAGGCACTTCTGCGGTCAAAATTTTATTATGTTTGACAAGTTTAAGTGTAATTCGTTTTTTTGGTCCTTTATTTATGATACTATTCACATGCGCAGAGTAAGTGTTATCCTCCTGATCCTCAGAACCGGAGTCAGGCGAAAGAAAAGTTATATTCTCAGGATGGATTCCCCAGGAAATTTTATCCCCTGCTTTGAAGTTCGGAGATTTTATTTTAATTCTCATGTCTCCGCTTTTTAACACTGTACTTTGTGACTCTTCATCATACCTTTCTACTCTAGCTTCATCAAAAATATTTGTCAGGCCGATGAGTTCTGCCACATGCCGATTTTTAGGATGATAAAAGATTTCTTCCGGGGTTCCGAACTGCTGGGACTTTCCTCCATGCAAGACAAGAAGTTTGTCAGCCAGCAGGAAAGCTTCTTCAAAGTTGTGAGTTATGAACAACAGAGGTATTCTAATTTTGCTTTGCAATTTTTTTATTTTTTCTGCAAGGTCGATTCTTATTTCCATGTCAAGTGCGGAGAAGGGTTCATCCAGAAGTAAAATCTCTGGTTTTGGAGCCAGAGCTCTTGCCAGAGCTACTCTCTGCTTCTGCCCACCTGAAAGTTGGGACGGATATCTGGTTTCCAACTCCTCAATATGGAGAAGGTTTAACATTTCCATAACTCTTTCTTCCTTATCTCCTTTATTCCAACCTTTGAGGCCGCATTCTATGTTTTTTCTGACGTTCATGTGAGGAAAGAGGGTATAGTTCTGAAAAACATAGCCAAGATTGCGCTTTTGAATGGGCAGATTTATTTTTTTGTCTTTATCGTAATAAACTTTACTTCCCACAGTTATTTTTCCGTCATCAGGTTCTGTGATCCCGGAAATACATTTAAACAACGTGGTCTTTCCTGAGCCTGAAGGCCCAAAAAGTACGACAAGTTCGTTTTCCATTTCAAAGCTGACGTCTAACATAAAAGCTTTCTTGACGTCTTTTTTTCCCTTGATCTCAGCTTCACTATACCATTTTTTAAGTTCAACTTTAATGCCCAAAGCTCATACCTCTAATTTTTCTACGAATTTTCCGGTCAGAGCAATGGTAAGCAGGGACATAAGAATCAGGATTATGACCAGCATCTGGGCAAGTTCGTTATTGCCTGACTGAAAAGCGTTGTATATTGAGATCGACATTGTGTTCGTTTTCCCCGGGATATTTCCTGCCACCATGAGGGTTGCTCCAAATTCCCCAATAGCCCTTGCAAAACTGAGTACCAGTCCTGCCAGTATTCCTTTTTTTGAAAGTGGGAGCGTTATTATGAGGGCAGTTTCAATCTCACTTCTTCCAAGGATGTAAGCTGTATATTCAAGCTCCTTATCCACTGATTCAATGGCTGCCTGTGCTGTTCTCACCATAAGGGGTAGGGAAACCGTATAAGCCGCAATGACTGCAGCCTGCCAGGTAAACATGATCCCTGTTCCCAGAAAGCTGTAAACCAGGTGGCCAAGAAATCCTTTTTTCCCTACCAGAATAACCAGAAGATAGCCAATTACGGTAGGTGGAAGGACCAGAGGAAGTGTTACCAGTAGCTCTGCAAGATCTTTTCCCCTGAAGTCATGCCTCGCAAATATATAAGCTATGACTACACCACTGCACAGTACGAGGAGGGATGATATGGTAGCTACCCAGAGCGAAAGGGACAAAGGAAACCATATCTGGTCGAGAATTGAGGTCATATTTGATTCTGTTCTAGGGCTATCGGATAGATAATTAGGGTACTGACAGGCACATTTACATCGAGTTTATAGTGTCGGGTTGTGCAGTTTTTGCATAGGTCATATATACAAAGCCTGCATCCACTTCTCCCCTTTCCACTTATACAGGGCCTATTTAAATGCTGATTTTCTCAATTTCAGGATCTGCCAGGCTTTCAAATGGTTTTTAAAAGGAAAAAGTTTCTTGTGAACATTCTATATTATGGACAAAATAATGGTAAAATAAATAAACCCCAGTAAAAACTATAGGGGTAACTCTTATCACAATTGGCGAGCGGAAAATAAATCAATCAGTCTACGGCTATCATCACATTTGAGGCCTTAATTACTGCGTATGCTTCGCTTCCTTCTTTTAACTTCAGATTTTCGGCTGATGTCTTTGTGATGATGGAAGTGATTTCCGCTCCACCTGGCAACTCAATTACAACTTCAGTATTGACCGCTCCGGCAATAACTTTTTTGACCTTACCCTTCAAGACGTTGCGTGCACTCAGTTTCATTATTTGATCCTCCACTCAAGTTGTTAATTAATTGGTATTTTTATATATACGAATATATATGAGTCTTACGAACTTGAGATCAGTTCCCGTATTGTTATTTTATTATTGGGAGATAGATGTAAATTATCCGCTCAAAAAAGTGAAGAGCCGATATGTTTATATCTTATTGCAAATTTAATCTCAAATGTAAATTCTTTACAGGGTTTATATATAATTCACGAAAAAAAAGTTTGCCGGCAACAAACACAGATCTGAGAATCTGTTAACTGGCAAACAACAGCAAAAAACTTGAACACGGTTTTTTCTATTGGGACCTGGAAAGTCCTGGACTCTCTCTGGTTCCCCCACCCGTCTTCCTTGATGCAGGAAAAAAGGCGTATTCCTGAGACCTGTTGACATTGAAGTACTAGTTCATAAAAATGACACAGTGCTGTACAATTGCTGTGCACTGTTCATTTAATATGAAAATGAACTGCTGTGCAGCGCACAGAACAATGTTGAGAGGCAAGTAAAATGCAAGCTAATAACCTGTTTTTCTGTTATGAAAAGGTCACCGAATATGTAATATTGGAATTGGAGATTTATGTAGGAGGGCTGGGATTATGTCCTTAAAAAACATAATTTGTCCTGCCTGTGGGGCTGTCTGCGACGATATTCAGGTTGAATTCAGAGCCGGAATAATCGAAGCTAAAAATATCTGTAAGGTAGGAAATGCCCGGTTTAAGATTCTTGCAAACCCTCACCGGTTCCGGCAGCCTCTTATAAAAGATAGAGGCAAATTAAAACCGGTTTCCTGGGACGAAGCCCTTGAAAAAGCTGCTGATATCCTCGTTTCGGCAAAACGTCCTCTGCTTTTCATGGGCAGCGATACTTCCTGTGAAACACATAAAATAGGGCTCAAGATCGGGGAATATCTGGGTGCAGTTGTTGATTCGAACACCACTATTGGCAATGGGCCTATAGCCATGGGAACTCAGGAGTCCGGAAAAGTCTGTGCAACCGAAGGGCAGAAGAAAAACAGAGGCGACCTCATAGTCTACTGGGGGACCAACCCTCTTGAATCCATGCCCAGGCAGATGTCCAGGTATGGGGTTTTCCCGAGAGGTTACTGGACCAGACGCGGGCTTTTTGACAGGACAGTTATCACGGTAGACCCAAGAAAAACTCCTACTTCGGAGGCTTCCGACCTGCATGTGCAGCTTAACCCTAACTCAGATTATGAACTAATAAGTGCACTTCTTACCCTGCTTCACGGAAAAACTCCTCATCCTTCAGTAGAAGATATCACAGGAGTCCCTATCCCTGTTATGGAACAGATGCTCCATATGATGAAAAACTGTAACTTCGGCTCAATCTCAGCAGGTGTCGGTCTTTCTTCTTCAATCGGAAAGCACAGAAATGCCGAACTTGCCATGAACCTCGTAAAGGAACTGAACAACTATACAAGGTTCACCCTCGGGGTTCTCCGCAGCCACTGCAATGTCGCAGGCTTTAACCAGATCGCATCCTATATGTACGGCTATCCTTTCGGGCTTGACTTCATGCGCGGGTACCCGCGTTACAACCCCGGTGAATTTACTACAGTGGACCTGTTAAGGGAAAAGGACGTGGACGCGGTCTTTGTGATATGCACTGATCTTTTAAATCAGGTCCCGGCTGACTGTGCAGCTTACCTTGCTGAAATTCCTGTGATCTGCCTGGATACTGTTCCATGTCCTACAACAGTTGCCTCGGATGTTATACTTCCGGCTGTTATTGATGCAATGGAGTGCGATGGGACCTTCTACAGACTCGATGATGTGTCTATTCACTTCGAGCCTTTTGTGTCTTCTTCCTTTGAGTTCACAAAGAGTAATGAAGACACCTTAAAACAGCTTTTTAAGAAAATCAAAGAAAAAATCTGAAGCCCAGAAAATAAGGATTACTCGTGTAAGAGGGCAAATTTTTCACTTTTAAACTGGCCCTTGCCGGTTTTTTATACATTTATTTCTAAAATCAGTAGCTTGAATTAACTGATTTATCCATTTCGGAATCCAGAAGGAAGTTTTTCGTTTTTCTCTCCCTGCGATGCACCGGATCCGAGCGGCATGTCAGTTAGATAAACATTACTTATTACCCCAGGCACGTTTTTAATTCAAGCAAATCTATAATGCCTCCGCCAGCTTGTCTGGCGGCCCTTCACAAAAAGAACGAGAAGAAGATGTTTGAAAATTAGCAAAATAATAAAAACGAATGTGGAGAAAAGTATTTTTCAGGCATAGTTCAAGCCTGTTTCGTTTAAGTCTTCTCTGGTTTTTTACCGTTTTTAATTCTATTTTCTAGCAATATTACTGGTTTGCTATTGTTTCCACCGATTGCTTTTCATTCTCAACTTATATTTTTAGTTTTTTCTATTTCTTCTTTCTTCTCATTTCTTCTTTCTTCTCATTTCTTCTTTCTTCTCTTTTTCGGAAAAGGCCGCTCTCCTTCGTCGAGCGTGACAAGAAAGGTTTGGTAAAGCGAATAAGGTTTTATGGGAAAAAGATATTTCAATTTTATATAAATCCATGTATATATAAATCCAAACCCCATTAATTATACTATGGGAGTGAAGAAATACTTTTTACGGATTATTACAGGGCTTATAGGGTTTTTATTGCTTTTTTCAGCCTATATGCCTCCACACCCGGAAGGCATTGCTCAGGCAAATGTGTCCGGCAGTGAAGGGAACCAGTCAGTACCGAACTCGATAATTTCTGCGGGAACTCCGGCTGCAAACCCGTTAGAAACTCTGGGTCCGGGTGCAGTTGAAGCCGGAAGGGATCTGGAACTTACCATTTATGAACAGGGTATCGCTCTCGTAAAAGAGAGGCGGGACTTCGAGCTTAAAAGTGGGGAAAACCGCGTGGAATATACGGATGTTGCTTCCGGAATTATCCCTGCATCGGTTATGGTGGAAGACCCTGAAAATGGCGAGGTGACTGTCCTTGAACAGAACTATGAGTATGACCTCCTGAGCAGTTCCAGTTTGCTTGAAAAATACCTTGGCAGGGAGATTACAGTAGTGGGCGCAAACGGTGAAACTTATACAGGCAGGCTGCTCAGCCATGAGGACGGGGGAGTTGTCCTCGAAACTGAAACCGGGGAAGCTGTAGTGCTCCGGGAAATCTCAAAGGTCGAGCTGCAGAATGCTTCAGAGCTCTCAACAAAACCGACTATTGTCTGGCAGATTTATTCTCCCGTCTACGGGACACGTAAACTCATCACGTCTTACCTGACAGAAGGCATAAGCTGGGAAGCAAGTTATGTCCTGGAGAGTAACGCAGACGATACGCAGGCTGATATAAAAGGTTGGGCGAATATTGACAACAGGGCAGGGGTTACCTATGAAAACACTTCCGTGAAACTTGTTTCCGGGGAAATAAACCGTGTATCTCCACCAGTACAGCCTCTGCCTGAAAGTGCCGGAGAAGCGGCAGCTGAAGAAAAGGCTGTAACCTCCTTTAACGAAGAAGCTTTTTCTGAATACCATCTCTATACCCTTGAGAGGCCTGCAACCCTTAAAAACAACCAGGAAAAGCAGATCTCACTTTTTTCTGTGGACTCCGTACCTGTAGAAAAAGAGCTTATCTATGACAATACTCTGAGCGAACGGGTCAGAATTTTCCTTACTCTAAATAACTCAAACGAAACCGGGCCTGGAATGCCTCTTCCGGCAGGTATCGTAAGAGTTTATAAAACCGATTCTGCAGGAGAACTGCAGTTTCTGGGAGAGGATAGAATAGAACATACTCCTGAGGGTGAGGAGATGAAAGTGGCTGTGGGTTCAGCCTTTGACCTTACAGTCGCAAGAAACCAGACTGATTACCAGCACATCAGCGATGATGTAGAAAGAGCCAGTTATGAGATAAAAATCAACAGCAGCAAAGCCGAACCGCAGAATGTGACTGTCGTGGAGCATTTCTATGGGGAATGGGAAATTCTGGAAAACTCAGATGAATATGTAAAAACCGATGCCTTTACCATTGAGTTTAAAGTGACAGTCCCTGCAAACGGTACGAAAACCATTACCTATACAGTAGAGAACAGATATTAACCGGAGTAGAATAGAAGATAGAGTAAGGTAGAAGATAGAGTAAGGTAGAAGATCAATAGACGAACTTGAGATCTAAAAGCAGGAATTAAAACATACAAAGAAAAGATATATAAAATCATTGGAGAGAGAAATTTGCAGAATCTCCTCTGGCTGAAATAGCCCTCACAGGGGCAGCCGCCGGCAAATTTCTCAAATGTGGATAAAGTAAATATTCAGGAATAACAAAGTGAAAAGGAATTTGCAAACCGGGTACAGAGATGTTCTGTAACCTGGCGTTTTTTGCATTTATCCTTCGAGTACAATCTCGATGCTTATGTCTTTTGGGACCTGGATTCTCATGAGCTGGCGGAGTGCTCTTTCATCGGCTGCTATGTCGATGAGCCTCTTGTGTACGCGCATTTCCCAGTGGTCCCAGGTTGCAGTCCCATCACCGCTTGGGCTCTTCCTTGTAGGAACGAGAAGCTTCTTTGTGGGCAGCGGGACTGGCCCTGAAATGCTAACTCCTGTCCGTTCCGCAATTGACTTTACCTGGTTACAGACTCCGTCCAGATCTTTAGGACTGATGCCTGACAATCTTATTCTAGCTTTTTGCATACCTTTTTTCTCCTTTAAAAAATGAAAAAAGGAGAGTGTTATTTCTGCTTAACACTCATGCACATGCCTGCGGCAATTGTCATACCCATATCACGGATAGCGAACCTGCCGAGCTGTGGAATCTCTTTTACGGGCTCGATGACCATCGGCTTTGTTGGTTTGATGGTAACGATTGCTGCATCTCCAGCCTTAATGAAGGTTGGGTTTTCTTCCTTTACCTGGCCAGTCTTCGGGTCCAGCTTCCTGTTAAGAGCGATCAGCTGGCATGCGATCTGGGAGGTGTGGGCGTGGAAAACAGGTGTGTACCCTGCAGTGATTGCGGAGGGGTGCTGAAGGACCACGATCTGTCCAACAAACTCGTCAGCAACCTTTGGTGGGTTGTCAACATGACCACAGACGTCTCCTCTGCGGACATCGGCTTTGCCGATACCACGGACGTTCCAGCCGATGTTGTCACCTGGGACTGCCTGTGGAATTTCTTCGTGGTGCATTTCAATGGACTTAACTTCACCGCTGGCTCCACCTGGCATGAAAACTACCTTGTCACCCTTCTTCATAACACCGGTTTCAACCCTGCCTACAGGCACAGTTCCGATACCGGAGATGGTGTATGCATCTTCGACAGGGATCCTGAGTGGGAGAGTGGAGGGCTTTTCTGGCTCCTTGAGGTTGTTGAGGGCTTCCATCACATATTGGCCCTTGTACCAGGGAGTATTTTCACTGAGTTTGCTAAAGTTGTCGCCCTGATATGCAGAGGTCGGTATGAATGGAATTTCGCTTGGCTTGAACCCAACCATTTTCAGAATTCCGGATACCTGTTCGACAACTTCCTTGTACCTCTTCTCGCTGTATTCAACTGCATCCATCTTGTTAACAGCAACAATGAGCTGGTTGATACCAAGAGTTCTTGAGAGGAAGATGTGTTCCTTTGTCTGGGCCATGACACCATCAGGGGCTGCAACGACA
>DUGS01000055.1:8698-10914 GCA_013331265.1 Methanosarcina sp. | reverse complement strand
GGCTTTCTGCCTTCTTACCGTAAAGTCAATAAATGCCATTCTTTTTTCAATAGTTTTAAAATAGATTTAATACATTGCAGGCGTGCCTGCAGCATTGAATAACTATGGTTATCCAATTAGATCAATTCCTATTCTGTCTGTGTTTTTATAAATTACAGGTGAAATTAGTTTGCCATGCAACCTGCCCATGTGAGTGTCGCAGATATGGGATAAAACCGGGGATAAAAGGGCAGCTTAATATAAAATCTATTTATATTGTTTATTAAAAATCAGGTGTGATCAAATTGGGAAAACCAGGAAAAACATCAGGAAACGGTTTATTGCGCTGGATTATTGGGATAATATTTGTTTTAATAGTTATCGCTGGAATAAACGCGGGACTAAAAGATGACCAGGTTGCTGAAGAGCCCCAGCGGGTTGCACAGCAGACAGGAGAAGCAGATCTTGTTGAAGCTCAGGCTCAGGCTGAAGGAGCAGAACCAGGTCAGGGCAGTGGACTTGAAGAGAGTAGTCCTGCAGATAGTCTTGCAGATTATCCTGCAAATGATGGTCATGCTACCGGTGAAAACTTTAAAGATGAAAACCTGACAGTTCATTTTATTGATGTCGGCCAGGGAGATTCAATTCTCATTGAATATGATGGAAAGACTATGCTCGTAGATGCAGGAGAACGGGACAAAGGAACAGAGGTATCAGAATACCTTCACGAGCAGAGCATCTCCAGCATTGACTATGTTGTTGCAACCCATCCTCATTCGGACCATATAGGCGGCATGGACGATGTACTCAACAGCTTCCAGGTCGTGAACTTCATTGACAGCGGCTTTCCTCATACTTCAAAAACTTACGAGAATATGCTGACAACCATTAACGAAAAAAATATTCCTTTTGAAGTAGCCAAAAAAGGAGAAGAAATTGAATTAGACCCTGCTGTTGATATTGAAGTTTTGAACCCGGAATCCAAATATTCCGATGAACTGAACGAAAACTCCGTGGTGCTCAAAGTAAGCTACGGGGAAGTTTCATTCCTGCTTATGGGGGATGCAGGGCTCAAAACCGAAGAAAAACTCATGAGTACCGGTTATGACCTTGATTCTGATATTCTCAAAGTCGGACACCATGCCAGCCGGTCAGGCAGCGGAGAAGCCTTTTTTTCAGAAGTAAGCCCCAAAATAAGTGTAATCGAAGTTGGAGCAGGTAATGACTATGGGCACCCCCATGCAGAAATCCTTGATAGGCTGCAGAAAGCTTCGAAGGTTTACAGAACCGATCTTGACGGCTCAGTTACAGTGACAACAGATGGCTCTGCTTATACGATAACCACTCAGAAAAGCGGCTCTGGAGAAAAAGTGGTAAAAACCGGAACTTCTGTACATGGAACTGACAGTTCTTCGGCTCCGATGAAAACAGAAGAAACAGAAGCTAGAGAAGCCGAAACAGAAGCCAAAGAAGTTGAAGTCAAAGCGAGTGTGACCTCCGGCTCTGCAGAATCAACTGTTTATGTCAGCGGCCTGAGCCTCCAGGATGAATGGGTAGAGGTTACAAACAGAGGGTCATCTCCTGTTTCATTGACAGGCTGGAAAATCGAGGATGACGGCAGCAAGCATACTTACACTTTTCCTCCCTGTACACTGGATTCTCAGGCTACCGTAACTCTTTATACCGGAGAGGGGATGAACACAGCTACCGAGCTATACTGGGGTTCAGGAAGTCCTATCTGGAATAATGATGGAGATACGGCGTACCTATTTGATGACAGTGGAAATATGGTCGCTTCACTGGAGAGGTAAATATGGGAAACTTTAAAGTCACTCTTGATAGAATAGAGGGCAGTACTGCGGTACTGCTTTTAAGGGATAATGAGTCAATAAAAATTGACTTCCCTCTTTTTTTACTTCCACCGGAGAGTAAAGAGGGTGATATCCTGAATCTCAGCATTGACAGAGATGTTCAGGAAACGGAAGCAGCTAAAGAGAGGGTATCCGCTTTGCTTGAGAAACTTAAGAATAAAGAGACTGAATGAAACTATTTAGGTCATCCTTCCGGGTATAAGAATCTGCCTTAAAATTCAAATCATTTTTACATTTGGATAATTGGTATTGTTGATATAAAATTTATACTGTAAATTTATTACATTGGACTTACTTGCTCAATACATGAAATATGATTTTGAGTTCTGGTATTGGCTTTATGTAAATATTTCCTGCACTCACAAT
>DUGS01000055.1:7883-8528 GCA_013331265.1 Methanosarcina sp. | reverse complement strand
AATAAAAACTACTTTATAAGTTAGAACTGCTTTATAAGTTAGAGGTCAATATCTAAAAATTAACGTTTTCTTTGATTTTTATTATACATGTTGTGTTATTATGGAGAAAATGAAGATTAAGAAGATAGTTATATCGACAGCATTATCACTATTTATATCTGCATTGATCCATATTTTTATTCTATTTACTTTTATTATTGAGAATCTCCGTACATTGCCAGAACTATTTGGACTTCTAATTTCGATTCTTAGTATATTTGTATATCCTTTGGCTCCCATATTTTATGGGTTAAAGACAAAAGATAGAATTGGGTCAGTTATAGTTGGAACAGTGCCGATATTATGTTTGTTCTATGAATTACATCTGAGTTCATTTATTGCTGGAAATATTCCAGAAACAGATCGGATTATCGACGTTGTTACTTATTTTGGAAGTTTGACAATTATTGGTGGGCTGGAAGGATATTATGCATCAAAAGAAAAGATTGATTCTCTTATCGTTGCAGTAGTTTTTATGATAATCTGGGTAAGCATATTTCTAAACGGATTAGATTGAATTTAGGGAGGATATACCGAACTTAAAGGATTTCTACATCACCCTTTTTCTCTTAGCAAATCTCTTTATACAAGATAAAATAACATATG
>DUGS01000055.1:0-7664 GCA_013331265.1 Methanosarcina sp. | reverse complement strand
TGACAAAGAAGCCATTGTAGAAGCCGCTTTTGCAATCGCAAAAGAAGAAGGCTTTGCCGGTATCACAGCGCGCAGCGTGGCGAAACGCCTTCGTTGTTCGGTTGCGCCAATCTATCTCAATTTCGGAACAATTGATGATTTAATTAAGGCTGTGGTCGAGCGTGTATTTGCCCTTCTGGATGAAATGTTGAAAAAACAAAAAGGACCGGACCTCTTTGAAAACATTGGGAAAGCCAGTTTAGTGTTTGCGCGGGAGTACCCTGTACTTTTTCGTGAACTGGTAATGCAGAAAAATCCGTACATGGCTTCGTATGAAACCGTTCAGGAAGCTATGGTTAAAGCACTGGCTGAAGATGAAAACATGCGTGGTTTGACGTACGATGAACGCAAGCGCCTGCTTTTAAAAATGCGGATCTTTCAAACGGGGATCTCGGTCATGGCCGCCAACGGCCATCTGCCGTCCTGGCTTGATGACCAGGCTGCTGAAGCGCTGCTTATGGAAACTGGGGAGGATCTCCTGCGTATACAGCAAATAAAACATAAGGAGATTGGGGAATGAAAAAAATAATTATCATAGGCGGGGGTATTGCCGGATTGAGCGCTGGTATATTTGCCCAAAAAAACGGCTTTGAAAGCGTAATCCTTGAGAAAAATCACAACTTAGGTGGGGAATGCACTGGCTGGGACCGGCAGGGCTATCACGTCGACGGATGCATACACTGGCTGGTTGGGACAAAACAGGGGACACCTATTAATGACCTCTGGGTCACTGTTGGAGCTCTCGGTGGGGTTAAAATTTTCCATCCCGAGAGTTTTTTAGCTTTTGAGCACGACGGCGTTACCGTACATTTTTATCGCGACCTTGACCGGCTCAGGTCCAGCTGGCTTGAACTATCCCCTGAAGATAAAGACATTATTGAAGATTTTTGTCAGACGATCAAGAAGTTGCAGTCGTATGAAACACCAGTTGAAAAACCTGAGGACTTGATGACGCTTATGGAAAGAATCCGGTTGATGATCTCGCTGAAAGACGCTGGAGCAGCTATGCAAAAATATGGCAAGATCAGCTCAAAGGACTACTCCAATAACTTTAAGCACCCGGCGCTGCAGGCTGCTCTGTCTTCATTTTTGCCGGAAGGCTATAGTGCCTCATTCATTTTCTTTGCACTTGCAGCCTTTACAAAAGGCCAGGCTTCCATTCCCTATGGTGGCTCTAAGGCCCTCGCAATGCGCATGGTTGAGCGTTACCTCTCACTGGGGGGAGCCATTGAAGCTCCGTGTGAAGCCGTTGAGCTGGCCATAAGCCACAAAAAAGTCCAGCATGTTACCTGTCACAACGGCAAAACCTTTGAAGCCGATTATGTTATTGCAGCATGCGATGCGCACGTACTTTATGAGAGGTTACTGAAAGGCAAGTACCCTGATCATGACTTCCAGATGCGATATAGTAACCCGGCAGATTACCCACTTGCCTCACAAATTCTGGTGGCGTTAGGCTATGAAGGCACAGTTGGAACCCTTCCGCGGAGCCTGTCCTTTCAGGTAGTCCCATTTGAGATCCATCAATCAACTATCAGCCGTTTGACAATAACGCACTACCGGCATGAGCCGGCATTTGCTCCGGAAGGCCACACCCTTATTACCTGCAGCATCAACCAGTTCTATGCGGATTATGAGGCCTGGGATGCCCTTTCACGGGATTATGAGGCTTATAACCGGGAAAAAGAGAGAATAGGCAAAGAGGTTCTCCAGGCAATTGAAACACGTTTTCCCCGGATGAAAGGAAAACTCAAAGTACTTGATGTCGCCACGCCGAAAACGTACGAACGGTACTGCAACGCTTACAGGGGAGCATTCATGCCGTTTTTCCCGACCGTTCGGGGAAAAATGATGGCCCATACCGGGCGAATAAAAGAACTGGACAATCTCTTATTAACCGGCCAGTGGCTGCAGCCGCCAGGAGGACTGCCCGTGGCAGCAATTACAGGAAAAGACACAATCATGCGGCTTTGTATACAGGAAAAAAAGCCATTTGTAAACTGTTAACAGCCTGGAAAAATTAACCTTGCTACCTTTACCCAGAAGTAGGACACCGCAGGTCGCAAGAGTATGAGGTTTTCATAATCCAGCCCATATATCCTTAAAGATATGGGGTTATCTAAAGGCGGCATTTGGAGTCATAAAAAGCGACTCCATGATATTCAATATCTTTTTTGATTATACCTCATTTGTAAAAAGTAGGTTTCGGAACTAAGGAGATTCGGAATTACTGTTTCTTATTTTATCTATCAACATCTAAACTACACGATCTGTGACCTTTGATTTTATACCTATCCAAAAGTCATAAGATATTAGAAAATTTCAATGGTTACAACACTTTTGAAGTACTCAAATCACCTTACATGCTTCCGTTATTTATTCCTGAACTTATCCCAGACCTTAGATCCCGGTGCATTGCCAGTCAGATAAATAATAATATGAAAGACGATCAGGGTTACAGCAAGAATGGCATAACGAGTTGTCGTGTTCTCGATATAAACTATGTCAGCAAAAATCGCAACTAAAAATACTACAGTTACCAACCAGCCCTCTAAGCTGATAGGCCGATAACCCCATCCAAGAATTCTCTTGTCAAACCATGCTTTTTTGGTAATTCTTGTCATATTTCACATCTCCGTTTAAATTCTGGTCTTGTAAACAATCTCATGAGAATCAAACAATCTCATGAAAATCGCCGAAAATAACGCAAATATAATCCAACCTGGAAAATCTTCTAATGTGACTCATTTCCTTAAGTTTTTTGTGTTCAGTTGCTATATTTTAACATTTTTCTCCTTACTGAACGGTAATTTTTCCGTCCACAAGCCTGATAATTTTATCAGCTTTTGATGCCAGCTCCTCATTATGAGTAACTACAATAAACGTCTGGTTATATTCCTTGTTCAACCTGCGGAGCAGTTCATAGATCATGTCGCCCGTTTTTGTATCAAGGTTACCTGTAGGTTCATCCCCGAGCACGATTGAAGGAGAGCAGCTCAAAGCTCTTGCTATTGCAACCCTCTGGTTCTGCCCTCCGGAAAGTTCTCCAGGTCTGTGGTCCATTCTCCCTTCGAGACCTACTTCCTTAAGAAGCTCTTCGGCGACATTTTTTGCTTTCTCCCTACTCTTACCTGCAATCAGGAGCGGCATCATTACGTTTTCCAGAGCTGTGAAATCTGGAAGCAGGTGATGGTACTGAAAGACAAAGCCCAGTATACTGTTTCTCATTCCGGAACGCTCCTTATCTGACATTTTTGTTACATCTTTGCCATCTATAAGGAGAGTCCCTGAACTGGGCGAGTCCAGAAGACCAATGAGGTGCATAAGGGTACTTTTACCTGAACCAGAAGGGCCTACAATTGCAACAAATTCCCCTTTTTCAATTCTCAGGTTTGCATTGTCGAGCGCGCGAAATTCAACTCCGTTCTGGTAAACTTTGGTCAGGTTTTTAAGCTCTATAACCGGGCTTTCGTTTGTCATACTTTTCGATACCTCACTAAAATTATTGAAATTCAGATAATTTATTGTAGACAATTTATTGTTTACTGCTATTCTTTTTCAGTTCAGGCACTTTCAATGGCTTTTACCGGGTCAAGTTTTGCAGCCTTCTGCGCAGGATAGATTCCTGAAAGAATATTGACAATAAAAGCAAAGAAAGCCGCATACACGAAATTGAGCGGTTCAACTTCAAGAGGAAGAGTCTGAAGCCCGAAATACGTCTCCGGAGGGATTTCTATTTCATAGCTCTGGAGCGCAATTGTTGTAATATAACCAAGGATTGTACCGAGCACGAGGCCTGCTGCTCCAAGGATCATAGACTGGAAAAGAAAGATAAACATAATGCTCTTTTTCGAAGTTCCCATAGCTTTCAGGATACCTATTTCCCTGGTTCTCTGAGCAACGATTGTAATCAGGGTGTTTGCAATTCCAAAACCTGCAATTCCGTAAATCAGGAAGTAAAAAATATTTACTAAGATTGACTGGACCTCTAAGAGGCTGAGGATTTCAGCATTTGCTTCGCTCCAGCTTACAGCATCAAGTCCGGTTTCTCTCTCAATAGAACCTGCAATGATGTCTGCCTGATAAGGGTCTGCTACTCTGACTTCTATGGTGCTTGCAACTCCCGGTTCATTGAAAAAATCCTGAACCGAGTCGAACCTCGCATAGGCTGTGACTTCATCTGCAGAAGTTCCGGTATGGATCAGCCCGATGACCTTAAAAGAAGTTGTTTGCGAGCCCGGAAAAACGACATCTACTCGATCTCCTACATTTACCTCCAGTTTTTCTGCAAGTTGATCCCCAAGAAGGACCCCGTATCTTGTATGAACAAGAGTCATGAGATCGCCTTCAACAACATCCTCACTTATTCTCATAACACTCTCTTCAGCCATAGGGTCAATTCCCTGAAAAGAAACACCTTCGGCATTGTCCCTGTACTCAAGCGCAGCCTGGCCGAGATATTTAGGGGATACAGCTATAACTCCTTCCTTTTCGGAGGTCAGGGCAGATGTATACCTGTAAAGATGGATGAACTCTTCTTTCTCATCCTGAGGACCGATTACAATATGCGGATTATTCTCTATACTTGAGGTTACGAGTTCATCCTGAAAACCCGAAATCATTGCCATCATTACCGTAATCACAGTAACTGCAAGGGCAACAGCAAGTATGGCAAAAAGGGTCTGCTTCTTACTGGAAAATACCTGCCTCAAAGCGATTTTCAGTTCATACATCTGAATATGCTCCTGGGTATGAATATGTATCAGATTATTTAGTCAAGTGAAAATATATAAGTCATAATATATTAACACTGTTGAGGTTTTTAGCCAATTCAATAATTACATTTTCAGCTTTACAATTAATTGGAAAGAAGCTGTGAAATTAATTTAATCTGTATTTACTTTGAACTTATAGCCTTAATAGGGTCTATTTTCGCCGCCTGTCGCGCAGGATATACTCCGGTAATCAGGTTCAGTAGAAAAACGGCTAAAATGATGGATAGAATATACTGAGGGTGCACGACAATGGGGATAAAGGAAATACTTCCGTAAGCATCGGATGGATCTGCCGGGACCTCATACTGCCCTATTGCCAGGGATATAAGGACTCCTGTAAATGTGCCGAAAAGAGCTCCCAGCAGGCCAAGAATCCCACTCTGGAGGATGAAAATCCTCTGGATGCCCGAGACCTGTGCACCCATAGCGCGGAGCATACCTATCTGACCCCTCGCACCGATAACAGAAAGATTCAGTGTGCTGACCACGCCAAAAGAGGCTACGACAACAATAAGCCCGTATAAGACAGTGTTTGAAGTGCTTTCGATAGCAATTGTGTGGAGGATTGCAGGGTCTGTTTCCGTCCAGCCCTTTGCGTTATAACCAACTTCCTCAATCTCATTTGCAACTTTCCTGTCATTATTAAAATCCCTGAGCCTGACCGAAACCCCATTAACCACATCCGAAACGTCATAGAACTGCTGGGCAGTTTTCAGGGATGTATAGGCAAGGGATTCATCCAGAGGAGATCCGGTATGAAAGATCCCCACAACTCTGAGAGAGAGGGGATTTGCATTCGGAAAAGAAACATCTACGGAGTCCCCCAGATTAACCTTGAGTTTTTCCGCCAGCTTTGAGCCGATAACCACTGTGTTTCTCGAAAAATCGAGTTCCTGAAAACTGCCTTCAACCATATCTTCTTCAATAGAGCTGATTTGATTTTCCTGTGAAGGGACCGTACCTCTAAGCTCGCAGTTAAGGGAGTTGTCCTTGAATTTGAAAGAAGCCTGCCCTGTAAGGAAAGGAGAAATTGCAGTAACTCCTTCGATTGAGCTAATCCTTTCTATCAAAGTGCCGTAGAGATAGATGTAATCCTCACCTTCTTCTGGAGATACCGAGACATGAGGAAGTTTTTCCACGGTAGTGTTATAAAGTTCCCCTGTAAAACCTGCCAGAAGAGAATGGGAAACCGTAAGTACCATTACAGCGAGAGCTATTGCTCCTACCGAAAGTAGGGTCTGGAATTTTCTTGCCCGAAGCTGCCTGAGAGCGATTAAAAGTTCATAACTCATGGGATTCACGGCCTTTTTGAGCTTTTATCCTGGTTTTTTCCTGATCGGTACAATTTTGGTTTTGCTCAAGCTGGTTAATGCCGCCTTTTTAAAAATGCAAAAACCATAGCAATCCCCGCAGTTCCGGCAATAATAGAAGAGCCAGTGATACCATTCCCATCATCTTCGCCTGAGGTTTCATTTCCTGTATCAGGGACTGTCTCACTCTCATTCATGGGAGAAAGATCAGACTCAATAATGGTTTCTCTGCGTTCGATAATATCTCCGTCGTTACCGATAAGTTCAATTTCGAGCCTGTAAACTCCTTTCGTGAGCCTTTCTTTCCAGGCGACCTCAACGGTCTCATCGTCATCAGTCAAAAGAACCGGAACTCTTTCACGGACGGATTCAACAAACGAGGAACTGCCACGTCCTGAAGTTTCCTGTACTTCATATACGGAAAAAACCAGACTTCCTTCAAAAGGCACCTGGGATCGCCCTAAAACAGTTGCACTTGCTCCGGTCTCGTCTTCGTAGATATCAGTAATTTCTGCATCGTCTCTGGCAGTGAAACGCTCTGTTAAAGCTATAAACCCCTGGCCTGGGGAGTAAACATGAACCTTTACTCTCCCATCATACTCTTTATTATTTTCAAGGAGAGTACCCCAGGATGCAGAAAAGGTTTCCGGAATACTGGTCAAGGATGCCTTTTCGGTTTTTGTTTCATAGATTACGTCGTGCCCGTTTACAAGCATATATTCTATATCAAAAAGTGAAGCCTGATTTGGGGAGAGTACAACAGAGATCCCATCGGAGTTAGGGACAAGATCATCAACCTGAAGTCTGGAAACTGAGTAGCTGCCGTAAACAAAATCATATTCCGCTTCTGAAAGTACCTGTCCCTGTTCAATAAGCCTTGATATCAGAGTATAAGACCCACGTTCGGGATTCCTGACATCCCAGAAGCCGACTTTCGTAACTCTCGTATCCGCAGGTAGACTTCCAGTTAAGAATTCCTGCGTGGCAATGACCTCTTCATTCCCATTTTCCGACCTTACCAGAGATGCCTCAAGGGTCAGGTTCTCTTCCGGATGGGCTGAGTAGAGTGTTACATCAAAGGACTCTATATCGCTGTAAAGTCCGGTTATGCAGGCCGGACCTGTTCCATTGGTCTGTGTGGTATTTGCTGCAGAGGCCTGGAGGGCCGATAAAAGAAGCAAAGCGAGTACGAAAGGTATTGATTTCATGATTTTACCCCAATTCGATGACAAACACATTATTTTGATCTGAAAGACTTTTAATTATTTTTTTGAGCTATTCACGAAGATCGGTGCAACCAAACAAAGAAGATGTTTCGCCACGCTACGCGTGGTTATGCTGGCAAAACCTTCTTCTCTTGCGATGGCAAAAGTGGCTTCCACAATGGCTTCTCTGTCAAATTTTGTTTTGAGCTGCATACATACCTCTGGTAAATAACATGTGTTATATAACGTATGTTATTTTATCTTGTATAAATAGATTTGCTTATGGTTGATGAACAAGGTTCACTTAGGAGATTTCATATTCAAGCTAAAAAATC
>DUGS01000079.1:1844-3465 GCA_013331265.1 Methanosarcina sp. | reverse complement strand
GTGACCTACTCCCACCACTTAAATCTCATGATTTTGAAGTGAGGGCTTCCTGTTCAATAGCCCCAACGGGCTAAGTATCTGCAGGCTATCCCCGTGTGCCCCACGGTTTTTGCCCGGTTACGGGCATTTTTTCGGTGAAGTTATGCACATAATATTTTTCTTCCCTCTTCACGGATATTGATTGCCGCGTTGACATCCCTGTCCATCCGGTTTCCACAACGACACTCATAAATCCGCTCCGATAATTTTAGTTCTTTTTTTACTGCTCCACATTTACAGCATGTCTTACTTGATGGATAGAACCTATCTATTCTCACCAGCCTCTTTCCCTGATCCATCAGCTTGTATTCCAGCATT
Organism: Methanosarcina sp.; assembly: GCA_013331265.1. Lineage (GTDB taxonomy): Archaea > Halobacteriota > Methanosarcinia > Methanosarcinales > Methanosarcinaceae > Methanosarcina > Methanosarcina sp10923u. The sequence goes on along the minus strand of DUGS01000079.1, from coordinate 3,108 downwards.
CCCAGAAACATTCCATATCCATTATCCATAACACTCTTCCCAAAGTGCAGACTCCGGCTCATGGTTTTCATGTTCAGATCTTCTACGCACACTGCATCATAACTGTCCGCCAATTTTCTGCTCAGCTTATGCTGAAAATCTTTTCTCTGATTTTTTACCTTTTCGTGACAGACAGCCACTTTTCGTCTCTGCTTTTCGTGATTTCTGCTTCCTTTTACACAGTGAGACAACTTTCTCTGCTCTTTGCACAATTTCTTTTCTGACTTCCGGTAATACATCGGGTACTCTGCCCGGCTTCCGTCTGAAAACACCGCCATACCGCTCATGGCAAAGTCCATTCCCAACATCTTTTCTACCGCCTCTTTCTCCTCACTTATTTGGCTCTCATAGGTATAGAGAAGACTGGCATAATATTTTCCGGACGGTTCCTGAGTGACCGTCACCGATTTCAATTGATATTCTTTCGGTATCTGTCGGTGCTGTACCAGTTTTACATGAGACATTTTCGGAAGCTTCAGCTTTCCTTCTTCCAGTTTGATATTTCCATTTACTACATTCGTCGTATAACTTGCACGGCTTCTGTGTTTTGATTTGAACTTTGGAAAACCACTCTGCGGATTTCTAAAAAAGTTCTGATATGCCCTTTCCAGATGAAGCTGCACATTGGCTAGTGCCAGTGAATCCACCTCTTTCAGCCACGGATACTGTTTTTTATAAAAAGCCGGCGTATTCTTCAACCGCTTTTTACTTTTTTGATATTCTTTCATCTTATCTTCCAACATCACGTTGTATAGAAACCGGCAGCATCCAAAGGTTCTTGCAAACTGTTCTCCCTGCTCTTTATTTGGATAGATACGAAATTTTATGGCTTTGTTCATGCTTTTTCACCCTGACTTTCAATATAAGCCCGTATGGTTTCGATTGGTGCTCCTCCTGCACTGAGCAGACAAAAACTCTGGCTCCAGAATGCTTCTTTCCAAAGTTTCTCTCGAATCTGTGGATATTCTTTCTTAATTAACCGACTGCTTGCACTCTTATAGGCATTGATAAATTTGCTGAGTTCGCTTTTCGGCTGAGCCCGGAACATCACATGAACATGATCTCTGTCATGATTCCATTCTTCCAAGGTAATTCCATACTTGGGTGCAATATAAGAAAAAATCTCCTCCGCCCTTTTAGAACTATCATCATCAATCACTTTTCTCCTGTATTTTACGACCATAATCAGATGGTAATACAGGAGGAATACTGAATGTGCATTATT
>DUGS01000079.1:469-1551 GCA_013331265.1 Methanosarcina sp. | reverse complement strand
GTTTTAGAAAAAGTTTTGGAGGATACAGTGCAAAAAGCAACGATCCCTATACTGGTCGCTGTATATAATCTTTTCCAAAGATTTGGACATTATGGCAATTCATCCCGCCACCTGAAGAGGAAGGGGAATTCTTGCTAATTTATGTTAAAAATTCATTACAGGCTGTGGATTGCCCGCAATCGTTCTGGCGGGTTCAGCAAAAGTATCTCACATATGCTCCACTTGCTGAAGTTCTATCAACGGGAGATAAAGGAATTATCTTTTTCAGATTAAATACTATTAACTGATTAGGCAAGGTTACTGCATCAGCTCTTGCGCTATCTTCTATTCTATATTAAACTATAACCATACCAAAACTGAACATTACTTTTTAAGCAGGGGAGAACAAGCAGATGAACGAACAGGAGTTTTTAATATTTTTTATGGAAAAGATCGGCTTTCCAGAAGAGGCACAAGAGTTCTTTCAAGGACTTCACAGACAGATTCTAAAAGAAACCGAATATAACAGGCGTATGGATTATATAATCAAAGTATTTATGGATAACCAATCTGAAAAAGCTTTCGAGCAGGCAGATCTTCTGGCTAAAGATATGAATATTCACAGCTACACCATGTCCATGATGCTGTTATTATTGAGTTGCAAACCATTATCAGAACTTTATTATGAAAGGAATATCTCAGAGGACATTTTCTGGGATACTTTAGCAGACCTTACTTATAAACTGAACGAGTGCCGCCATATATATGGTATCTGGGGTACCTTTGTACGGACATGGTTTCCTCCCTTTTATCAGAGAAACTTCATGGACAACTTTTCTTACATCAAAGGTTATAATCGTAAGGAATTTACTGACTCTTGGAGAATCTTTGGAAAGGATGCCGGGAAACCACCTGTTGATTTGCCCAGAGACACTTCTCTGCAAAAAGCTTTTGCAGAATATCTGGAAAAAGGCGGAACTCCAGGTGTTGGTTATGGGATCTTATTTTCCACATGCAGCAAATAATGCATTCTGGTTGGGGAGATATCATTGGTTATTATTCTAACTCCTGGGTGCTTTATAAACAATCCACGCTCCGTAGAC
>DUGS01000079.1:0-307 GCA_013331265.1 Methanosarcina sp. | reverse complement strand
ATAAACAATCCACGCTCCGTAGACATCGCCCTTCATTTATAGTAGAATGAAAGTACAAAATGTCTGGAGGCCGCTATGAAGCTCAATATTATGCGGGAATTTGTACGGCTGTCTGCCACCCGTAATTATTCTAAAACCGCAGATGAACTGTACATTGCCCAGTCGGCATTAAGCCGGCATATGTCAGCCCTGGAGGATGAATTAAATGTAAAGCTCATTGACCGAACCAGAAATTCCTTTGAGCTTACTCCTATGGGAAAAATAGTCCTTGAGGACTTTAAAAAAATTCTGAAAAACTATGAAGACC
>DUGS01000104.1:951-8120 GCA_013331265.1 Methanosarcina sp. | reverse complement strand
CACCTTAGACTGCAATCTGGAGTTCAGAGCAGCAGTTCTTTTGCCTTTGCCACTGCTTCACTTGCGTTTTCCGCATAGCAGTCCGCACCTATTTTGTCAGCCCAGGCCTGGGTTGCGGGAGCTCCCCCTACCATAACCTTCACTTTGTCCCTCATACCTTCTTCTTTCAGGAGCTCAATTACATCCCTCTGCCCCTGCAGTGTTGTGGTCATAAGGGCGGAAATTCCAATCATATTAGCATTGACTTCCTTTGCCTTTGCGATAAAGTTCTTTATAGGGACGTCCCTGCCAATGTCGTGGACTTCAAAACCAGCTGACTGAAGCATAGTGGACACGATTGCTTTGCCGATATCATGCACGTCACCTTCTACGGTACCGTTCACGATAACACCGAGTTTTTTGCCGGAAGCACCTTCAGGCATAAGGTCCTTAAGGGCATTGACTCCTGCAGTCATCGCATCGGCAGCCATCATCACATGTGGCAGGAAAAGCTTGCCTCTCTCAAAACGGACTCCCACTTCGTTCATCCCGGCCGCAAGCCCGTTTTCAATTATTTCTGCAGGCTTCATAACTTTCTTTGCTTTTTCAACCGCAGCGAGTACTGCATCTTTTTTACAGGAGATTACCGCTTCTGAAAGCTCCTGAATTAGTTCTTCTCTGGTTGCCATTTTTTACCTCCAATTTTTCGTCAGACTCTCTCTTCAGTATCCAAAAAATCGCTACTGAAGCTTGATTTCCGATCATCTACGTTATGCAGGTAAAATTATATAGCCTAGCCTGTAGTGTTTTTTCTTAACGGTGTGGAATTGGAACTTCCACTAAGCATTGTAAAGGCTAATATGTAAAGGACAGGATATCGGGTCAGGGATCAAAGAATTAGTTTTTTTAATGAGATCAAAATTTTTAATGACAATGGAAACAGGGACGAAAGACGGGAAATAGGGACAAAAACAAGGTATTGGACAGAGGTGAACTGCCCGCTAAATCTAAAGATTTAACGGGCTTCCTGAATCATAGATTACCTTTTTTGAGAAGTAGATTATTAAGAGAGACACAAATTCTGCAATCAATATTAAAAAATTCTCTCTTCAAGATCAAAATCTTATAGTAATCGACACCAGTTAAAAATCTTCATTTTTTCATTTATTTGAGTGTATATTCTGCTCGCCCAGTACACAAACTCTAATTGTTCCGGCGCTTGTTTGAAAATCCTCACAGATATTCGGATGGACATGTTTTATCTCAAAAACTTCTCCTTTTTCCTCAAGCTGGCAGAAGTAGCCTCCTTCAAGCCGGAACTTTTTAAAGAGCTCACATGTTTCACAGAGGCAACCTTCTTTTTTTTCCTTTGCTTTGACTGCACTTCCCCTGGCACAGAACATCCCGCTGCCCCCTGGATAAACGGAACAATATTTGCAGAGACAGGCTTTCAGGTGATGATATGAACCGCAGATCCCAAAATACCTCCCATATTCTTCTCTGGCCCTCTGGATAATATCACGCTTATCTACTTCTGCTTCCTCATTTTCTACATTTTTTAGATCTTTTGCCAATATCTCAGAGCCCAGAACATTCCCCCTGTGCAAAAAAGGATTAATTTATAAGATGTCAAAATATATTATATATTGCTTGAGGGTTTTATAAATACATTTTTACGTGCCATAAGAGCTCTGGAATCTAAAAAGCTTTGGAGGATAAGGGATACTATGGGATTTAATCATATAGCTGAAAGCGACAAAATGATTCTTGATGAAGCACTCGAAAGGCAGCGAATTCTGGAAACAGTGATTAACAACAGCCCTATAATGGCTTTTCTATGGACCCCGGAAAAAGACTGGCCTGCCAGGTATGTATCGGAAAACGTAACCCAGCTCGGGTACAGCGCAGAGGATTTCCTTACAGGCAGGATAATGTATGCGAACATAGTCCATTCCGATGACATAGACAGGGTAAGAAAAGAACTCGACAGATGCTGTGAAATCGGAAAAGATGATTTTATCGATAGGTACAGGGTCCTTACAGGCAGCGGGGATATCAGGTGGGTGGAAGAAAAGACCTTTATCCAGCGCGATGAAAAAGGAAATGTGGTTAATTTACAGGGGATAGTCAGGGACATCACCTCCGAGAAAAAAAATGAAAAAGCGTTGCGCGATGCCCTTGAAAGCCAGAAAGCCCTCATGGAAAAACAAAAAGCCCTGCTTGAGCGGCAGAGAGCACTCGAGACTGTGATTAACAACAGTTCTATGGTAGTTTTCCTCTGGAAAGCAGAAAAATACTGGCCCACACTTTATGTGTCAGAAAACGTCCGGCAGTTCGGGTATGCTCCAGAAGACTTTATTTCTGGAAGAGTCCTCTATGGAAAGATCATCCACCCTGAAGACCTTCTTCTTGTGGAACTGGAACTCGAGGAGAACTGCGAAGAAGGCGGAAAAGAGTTCAGCCGCCAGTACCGCATCCTGACACAGGCCGGTGAAGTTCACTGGGTGAAAGAAAAAACCTTTATTCAGCGCAACCAGGAAGGGCAGGTGACCAATTTCCAGGGAATTATTGAAGACATAACCGAAAAAATCAAAAAAGACTGAGGATAAAAGGAATCAATAACTTATTTTTTCCCAGGGAACCGTAACCGACCTCCCATATTTTTTCCGTTTAAGGGGGAAGTCGGAGCCCGAGATTATGTCCTCTGTCTTAAAGAAAACATCAATATCAAAAAGGGACCCAGCTTTTCCGGTTATTCATCTCCTGCCAGGTAATCTCCCATTATCTTTATGGCGCAGTATTTTCCGCACATGGAACACGGGCCTGTCATCGGGCACATGTCCCATGGCTTTTCGGGGTCAAGGGCAAGTTTGATCTGTCCTCCCCAGTCAAAACGGGCGCGTTTCTGTGCGAGCAGCAGGTCCCTTTCTCTTAGTCCGTATTTCATAGAATCTCCTATGTGAGCAGCGATCCTGAAAGCGATCAGTCCTTCCCTAACCTGTTCAGGATTCGGGAGGGCTAGATGTTCTGCAGGAGTTATGTAACACAGGTAGTCTGCCCCTGCCCCGCTTGCCATGCTTGCCCCTACCGCACCTGCGATATGGTCATATCCAAGGGCTACGTCTGTTGGCAGAGGGCCTGCAACGAAAAGAGGGAAAGCTGACCTTGATTTGTATAAATTCACGTATTTCGGGATCTCAGCTGCCTGGACATGCCCCCCCATGCCCTCTATAATTACCTGTACACCTTCCTCATTTGCCCTTTTCGCAAGGCGGATGTTTGTTTCGATCTCCATCAGCTGTGCTTTGTCCCTGAGGTCATGGATGCAGCCGCTTCTCATGGTGTTTCCCAGGGAAAGGACGACATCTTTTTTCCTGAGAGTCTCGATTACCTCATCAAAGTGCTCTATGAAGGGATTTTCGCAGTCATTTGTGAGCATATAGACACTGGTCATGGAACCTCCCTTGGAGACCACCCCCATTACCCTCCCCACACCCTTCAGTTTTTGAAGGGTTGCCTTTTCCACACAGTGAAGCACCACAGAACTCACACCCTCGTCCACATGGGCTTTGAGGCATGAGAGTATGTCGTCTTCTGTAAGGTCCTTCAGCCCGCACTCCACAACCGTCTGGTAGATTGGGACCGTGGTGATGGGAAGTCTGCTATTTTCAAAAACGCTTGCACGTATAGCACGGATATCACCGCCCATGGAAAGGTCGGTAATGGTGTCAGCTCCATATTTTTCTGCAATCCTCACCTTTTCGAGTTCTGCATCCGGATCTATCCTGACAGCTGAAGTACCAAGGTTGACATTTACCTTGGTGCTGGCACCTCTGCCTATGGCTGTCGGAGGGCAGCCTTCTCTTGTCATTATTACAAGGCTTCCTTCAGCTACACGGGAGAGCAGGGCATTTTCATCAATATTTTCCCTCTCCATAATCTGCTGCATTTCTGGAGTAAGTATTCCTTCACGTGCACAATCAATCTGCGTGTTTTTCATGAGTCCATGCACTCTTCCTGTATTCAAGATGGAACTGCTTATTTGCCAGTTCAATCGCACATGATTTTATAATAATATTTATGGTGCATCTCACAGAGATAATGTCATCCGTTATTAAGGTGTATGTTAACAATAATATTTTAGAATGACTTTGCCTCTGTGTTATTGTTTACCAGGAGCCTTCATAAACTCATAATTAGTTCTCAACTTTTTATATTTACACGAATATATATATCACAGGAGGATTCTTCATTTAATATCTAATTCAATAAACCATATTGCGGGCAAGAAACTACAGGCGATAAGATCAAGGTGTATAATATGGAAAACTCTCTACTCGACCTGATTTTCCTATCTGAAAAAAGAAAAAATGTACTTCTTCTTTTGCTTGAAGGGCCAAAAGATATCAATACAATTAAAAAAACCCTTAAAGCAAGTGCAACCTCAGTCCAGCCCCAGATAAAAATGCTGAAGGAAAAACACCTTGTAATCCAGGATAAGGACGTCTACAGGCTTAGCGAGATCGGTAAAATTATAGCCGAAAAAATGAAACCCCTGCTGGACACTCTTTCCGTACTTGAGGAAAACGCAGACTACTGGGCTGACAGGGATATAAGTAAAATTCCGCCTTTTCTTCTTCACCGCGTAGGGGAACTTGGACACTGTACCATAATTGAGCCCCAGATAGAACATATGTTCGAATTGATTCCTGAATATGTCGAGAAAGCTGAAAAATCTAAAAGGCTCGAGACTCTGATTTCTTACTTCCATCCTCTTTTTCCTTCCTTTTATCTCAGGCTTGCGCAAAAAGGTGTATCGGTATCTCTGACCCTTCCCGAATCAATCCTTAAAAGATGGGTTGAAGATGATTATAGGAAACAAACCATACAATTTCTTAAAATGGAAAACACCAGGCTAATGGTCTGTAAAGACTGTGAAAAAACTCCTAGCATCGTGGCAGCAGACAATTTCATGGGAATAGCTCTTTTCCCAAAAGAGGGTACCTTTGACCGAAGGTTTGTGATATGTTTTGATCCCGATGCTCTTGCCTGGGGCAAAGAACTCTATGATTATTACGAGCAGGACTCGGAGCAGATAGAGGATATTGATAGTTATATCTGTACACTGTAAAAGAAAATAAATAGCCTGAAACGCCATTTACAACTATAAAAGGTTCTTAATAGCTATAACTGGTCTTTACCGAGTTTATAAAAAATATTCTTCAAGCCCTGTTTCCCCTTTTTCATAGGCTTCGTGCCAGCCCCCGGACACAGGCATTTTTTCATATAGAACTTTTCTCTGCGCTTCAAGCAATTCCGGTTTTTTTCCCATAAACTCTGCAGCGCACAGGACTGTACTCTCAACCTTTCCTGCAAGTTCTTTTAACCACCTGTAGCCTTCAAGAGATCTCAGGAGGTGATGGTCCACTATAAGAGTGTCAACATTTTCGGCAAGCAGAAGAGCATTTTTAAACGCCTCTTTTGAAGCTTCAGGAACATGGTGAGAAAGATAAATAGGAGGCCCTGAAGAAAAAACAACTGCAGGATTCCAGGCAAGTATTTCCAGAACAGCTTTCCTGTCGAGAAGCTGAATATCCGAACTGTGGACAAAAACCTCGTTTCCTTCATGTATTCTGGTCATCATTACCGTGCCAAACCCCTTATCTCTCGTCCCATGAGGAACTGGAGCCGAAAAACTTATGCAGTCAGAACTGATGCCTTCGGAAGCAGGCAGAGAATGCCCCAAAAAACGAGAAAACTCTCCTCTCCTGCGTGCAGACAATCCAGAAATTTTTTCTGGGCCTTTGCACCAGAACCTGATCCCTTTCAAAGGGGGAAGAGCTTCTACTGGCAACTGATAAGGGTCTTCGGCTTTCATGGGCATGTGGTCCCCATGGTAGTGGCTGATTACTATGTCTGTTGTGCCTTCAAATTCTGCAAGAATTTTCTTCCTGATCCTGAGGGCGGCTGCGACCTCCACAGGATGTGGAAGTAAACCGTAACGAAAGCGAGCAAGAGCAACCCCCGGATCAATGAGAATCTTTCTTTTCCTGGTTTTTACAGCACATGCAAGAGACCTAGCTCCAAAGGACTCACACCCCAGTATATCGATCTGCATATGGTTCTATCTGTTTGCAGGAATAAAAGCTCTTTTTTGATTGGAATAAAAGCCCTTTTTTGATTATACCTTCATTTGTAAAAAAATAGGTTTTGGAACTAAGGATATCCGGAACTGCTGAAAAAGACAAAAAACTGAAATAGGTAGATTCGAATAATTTATCCGGGTGAAAAATTCTTGAAAAAGACTTTTGAGAAGGTTTACCAGCTAAAGCTTTCTATGAAGGGCATTACCCCCCAGATCTGGCGGCGAATCCAGGTGCCGGAAAATTATACCTTCCTGAAACTTCATGATGCCGTCCAGGCTGTAATGGACTGGGACGATTACCATTTGCATGAATTCAAAATGATAAACCCGAAGACCGGAGAACCTGAAACAATTGGGACGGAAGGCGAGGATTTTGAGGCTTTTGGAGAGCCTCTTGTGCCAGAAAAGAAAGCAAAAATCTCTGACTATTTCACACTGGAAAATAAGGATGCACTGTATACGTACGATTTTGGGGACAACTGGCAGGTAAAAGTCCGGCTTGAAAAAATCCTTCCGAAAAAAGAAGGGACAGAGTACCCCATATGTACTGCAGGAAAAAGAGCAGCTGTCCCGGAAGACATCGGAGGGATATGGGGATATGAAGAGATGCTGGAAATCCTGAAGGACCCGGAGCATGAAGAATATGAAGACACTGTGTTATGGCTGGGGGAAGATTTTGACCCCGAGTACTTTGACCCAAAAGATGTTTCGTTCTGAAGCATTATACAGTTCAAGCAAAAAACAAGCAGCTTGATATCTATTTTTATGCTTGAAATTACCAGAGAATTTGCTGAATGTCAAGGAAAACGACCCTGAAAAACGGTACCAGCCACTAAAACAAGGATTTACAGGTCTGCAAAACTTGCCAGCCTTGAGGTGTACAAATGGCTCGAAGCCGGAAACACACATTATCTGAAAGGAGATATTGAGGACTGTTTTGACAGCATTCCCCATGAAAAGCTCATGAAGGTCCTAAAAACAAGGATTGAAGACAAACTGATCCTTTCCCTGATCGAGTCCTGGCTCAAAAAAGGTTCAGTTGAAA
>DUGS01000104.1:0-704 GCA_013331265.1 Methanosarcina sp. | reverse complement strand
TATCTTGACCAGTTCGACAACCACTGGGCTGAGATAGGGCTCAAGAACGTTGAAGGAAACTCAGTTGAGCACCTTGTGCGTTTTGCAGATGATTTCGTGGTCCTCTCAAAGGAATGGATCAATCCTGAAAGAGTTGAGGCAGTTATGGCTGAATTGGGCCTGAAATTAAACAAAGAAAAGACCTATGTCGGGACTGTTGGGAATGGGTTTGAGTTCGTGGGCTTCTATTTTCAGGAAATTGCAGATGATAATGGATTGAGGAACAGTATAAAAGTTATACCTACTGAAGGGTCTATTGAGAAGGTAATCGAAAGTATTGAAAGTATAAGCTATGTAAAAAAAGAAAATTTCAGAGATGAAAACGAAAATCAGTCGCTAAGTGAAGTAATCAAAAATATCTATAAAGTTGTTGACCCCTGGGTGAATTATTACAAGCATACGGATTACGCGGTTGGGCTTGAAAGAATTGAGCAGAGTTTCAATAAAAAGATCCAATGGTTTATTTAAATATATATAATGTTTTTATTCATATATAAATCCTTCATTAAAAATATCCAAATGTATTTATGTTAAAACTAAGATAAACAAAATTGAAAATGATATTTTTTAAAAAATCTCTATATTTCTCATGACTCCTGAAAATATTAAACTCAAAACCCTTGAAATGACCTTCGAAGGCTCAGAGGAGTTCAGGGGGGACGCAA
>DUGS01000164.1:10312-18541 GCA_013331265.1 Methanosarcina sp. | reverse complement strand
AAATTTTACTGCGGAAAGTAGGATGTATGCAAGAAGGAAGACACAGCGAAGACACCATAAACTCCCTAGTCATCTTTATTTCCGAGCAAGCCCCAACCTTTATACGCAGAAAACTGTATGTGTGGCAGGCAGATATCCGCGAACTGCACGGCATTCCAGAGCGTCCGGGTTTGGCTTTTCACAGGTCCAGGCTTATATCCGAGTTTCCTCTCTAAAAATAGCATAGAAGGGAGAAGAAAAGAGAAAAGGAGATCAAAATTATTATTTTTCAACAAGCCATAGCAATTTGACCAGCTTGCAAGTTCATATCGTTAATTCCACGAGAAACGCTTACTTTTTCAACGTTAGCATTTCTAAATGTAGCGGACACAGTTATTGTCACTTTTATATCTGTTTTCGAAATTGTGACAAGAGATTTAAAACTGGTAATGCCATTCAACAAAAGTTTTGACACGCCAAAGTTTTTAGAGGCATTAAGTAATTCTGCACCAATCGGAGATCCATCTATCCCAAGGTCTAATACCAAATCTCCTATTTCTATAGAAGAATGATATTTTTGACTTTTATCACGGAAAAAGAAAATATCAGTTTCCAAGTCATAATTCCAAAAATCAATATATCGACGATCCTTATCCATTCACACCCGATCTCCTTTTTGATTCCTGCTGGTGAACAGTTATTAATCTAACTTTACTGGGACTGATAATTATACAAACTATTACTATAATCAAATCATATTTTTCATCTATGCTGTAGAAGAGCTTAAATTTATCGTCTGTTTGTTCTTCTATTTTTATAGGACTTTGAGTTGCCATTAAAACACAGATTCCATCAAAATCTGGAACTATACCGTTTTGGCGTAGTTCTAGCATTTCGAGAAAATGACTAGTCGTAATAAGATCATGGTTTTTTGCATGATACATTACAGTTTCAACAACGTTCAAAAAGTGCCCTCAAAAATTCCGGTTTGTCTACGGAAACAGAGATTAAGTATATTAAAATATTTCGTTTCACAGTGTTTCCTTGAATATAAATATTCAAAAAATATTTTCAGGTGGAAGAAAAATATAGCTGAAATACCCCATTGAAATCTTCATCTCTGGGCTTTACCTCCAACCATTATACGCGGAAAAACCTGCATGTGTGGAAGGCAGATAGTCGCGGACTGTCCGGTATGCCCGAGCGTTTGGGTTCTGCTTTCCGCGGGTGGAGACCCCCTCATTCTAAGAGATTACCTACTCAGGGTGGAAGTCGTAAAGACGGACGGAAACCAGAAAATAGATAAGTAAAGGATAAAACTGGAGTATAGGCGTAAATGCTGTGAGGTTTAGAGGAGAAAATATAACGTGAGAAAGAAAATAATAATTTTTCTGATAATTCTTGGTGTATTTTTTGCTGCGGGTTGCGTTGATAATGGAGGTTCGGATGAGCCTGCACCTTCAATACCTGTAGAAGATGTGAATAATGGAGGAGCGGCAGGAGCCGGAGAAACTGTCACAGGAGCAGGATCTGAGATTGTTAATGTAGAGATCAGAAACTACAAATTTACACCCCAGAATGTTACTGTTAAAGTGGGACAGACTGTCAGGTGGACTAACAATGATACTGTTCTCCATAATGTGGTAGGTTCGGGCATAGAATCAGATTACCTTCAAAAGGGAGAAAAGTTTACCTATACTTTTGAAGAGGAAGGAACTTACCAGTATAAGTGTACAGCACACCCCTGGATGGAAGGGGAGATAATTGTAGAGGCCTGAACAACGAAAGGAGTTCTTCAAATAGATCAGATAAAAAAATCAAAAATAGATAAGGAACATTGATAGCATTAGTCCGCTTCATCTTTTTTTAACTTGACCAACCGCTCCTCGTTGAGTATCATTTTTCTACTTTTCAAACTTGTTTGATGGCTCTCAGAGGATTATATATGGATAGGATGTAGAACTTTTATTGGGTCATAAATAACCCTGCGATAAAGGAGTGTGACTGACAATGGGTGAAATAGGTATTAGTGAGATCGATCCAGCGTGTAGAAGTGCACCAACTAAGATGATGAAAGAGGAGGGGGTAACAAAAATACTTCATAATATTGATTCCTTTGTAGCAACCGGGATAGTACCAAAGGACTGGAAACCAAATCTCACTTTTGAAGATGAAATCATCTGGAAAGGGTGGATCTATACCCTCCAGTACGAGGAAAACAAAAAAGGTGAGATAACTAAACACTATGTTTGTTTGTTTCCTAAAGATTGAGGCTCTAAAGAGCCTCTAAAAAGTATCAGACTTGATTTACAAAGTACAAAAATTTCTTTTTTGAAGAATATCTCTTTTTAAGTCAGGATATGACGCACCCCTGGGACTGAATAAAAAATAGAGCTGAATATGCTTGAAATCATTATTCTATGGGTTTTGGAAATATATTCTACATGAATGTAAATGAAATAAATAGTTATAAAGTTCAAGAAGGGGTTGAGATTTAAGCCCTGCTTTTTTAATGAATTATAATTAGATTTAGGAAAATATGTAGTTCTATTAGATAACTATATATAACGGGACTCGATTTTAATGTTTTGAAAACAACAGTATTAGAAATTTCGAGAAAAGAAGGAGTAATAAATTATACAGATTGTACACCTATCAGACATTCATTTTTCAGAAGCGTATTTTGTCCCGGAGATTGCAGAATCCATGCTGCAGAGCATAAATCAGCTGAATCCGGATGTTGTTGTGATTACCGGCGACCTGACAGAAAATGGATTTTCAGCCGAGTATGACGGAGTAAAAAGGTTTATTGACAGGATTGAATGCAAAAACAAGGTCCTTGTCCCTGGAAACCACGATTCCATGAATGCCGGGTATCTGCACTTTGAGGATCTTTTCGAAAACAGGTTCCAGACCCGGAACTTTGGAGATCTCACTATTGTGGGAGCTGATTCCTCACAGCCTGACCTTAATGATGGGCATCTTGGAAGGGAAAATTACGGCTGGATCAAAGAAGCCTTTTCCGGGGAAAATTTCAAGGTATTCGCCCTGCACCACCACCTTGTCCCAATTCCACTTGCAGGCAGGGAAAACACTATTCTTGTCGATGCCGGAGATGTCCTTGATCTCCTGAACCGCTGCAAGGTAAACCTTGTGCTTTGCGGGCACTGCCACATTCCTCATGTCTGGAACCTGAACAACATGCTTGTTGTAAATGCAGGCACCTTCTGTTCCTCCAAGACCAGAGGCAAGACCACTCAGTGCTTTAATTTGATTCAGGCAGAAAATGAGAATTCGGACAAAAATAACTGGAAGGTTAGAGTATCCAGAGTTTTCCCGCAGGGTAATCTGGAGTTTGTAACAGAAACTGTGATGTGAAGAGAAAAATCAGAACCCCTGATCTCCCTTTGTCGTCTTTTTCCTCCAATTTTTCCTCCTTTTTTATTTTTTCAGGCTGCCGATTCCAGATTTTCAACGTCCCAGCCTGAAAGTTCAAGCATTTTGTCTATATATTCACGGGCAACCTCTTCCTGTTTCTTGCTGCTTTGCAGAATAATTGGTTCTCTTCCGGTATTTCATCATAGCAGACAATATATTTTCATATTGTACCCCCCTTGAGCCTTAAAATCTATACAAATTTGATCTGCGGCAGTGCTCAAAATAGTCATACAAGTAGAAATTTCTGTAAAAAAGGTCCTTCCACATCGTCTTTATACTATTTATATAATATTAGATTATCAATACGCAATTATCTTGATGTGTTAATAATTATATGAATACATAGAAATTATTCTTTAAAAATAATATATACCCCGAGTACATAGTATAAATTGCGTTCTCATCAATTGAACACCCACTAGCAAACAACACCTATTCCAAAATATCTACCCCACACTAAATAAAAACTCTCAACCCACAAGTCAAATAACTCAAACCTCTTCCCAAAATAAAAACTTAGAAAGTTATATTTTTAAAACGCCTTTCGGAACTTCCAGGTATTTTAGATGGGAACGCAAACTCTTTTAAAATGAAATTAAAATGAAAACGAAATAAACCAGATAATATTCAGTTAATTATCAATCTCATTCTATTCAGTTAATTATCAATCTCATTCTGTTGGATTAAATTTTCACTGTAATATACTGTAACTATTAAATAATCTGTGGTTTGAAACTCTTAAAAGCAGAAACTTTTTTTCATAATGGTTAATATTTTTATGATAATTATATACATTTCACGCTTTATTATATAACTGATATAACATTAAATGCTTAAACTAAAGTTATCTTGATGCATTGATGGTTATAGGCATATACTGAAATTATTCGTTAAAAATAATATATACCCCGAGTGCATAGTATAAATTGCGTTCTCATCAATTGAACACCCACTAACAAACAACACCTACTCCAAAAGATCTACCCAATAAATAACTAAAAAACGAAAACTCTCAACCCACAAGTTAAATACCTCAATCCTCTTTCTAAATACAAAATTTGAAAAGTTAAATCTTTTAGATGCCTTTCGGAACTTCCAGGTATTTCTGATGGGAACGCGAAATCTTTTAAACAATTAAAAATCACATAAGCCAAAATAATTTTTCAATCCTCTTAGCTGCCTTTCCGCAGATCTCCACTCAAAAGTAGTGTTTTTCACAATTTTTCCCCATCAACCTTATTATCTTGGCCTTAACTTCATTCATGTTGGCAATTTGAGTTACTACTTTAGAATCAATTTCCACTTTTACTTCTGTAATCCCCCTCATTAGGATAAAAGCCCACTTCAAAGTGGGCTTTTGAGTTTGTTTTTTAACCTGGTCAATTATTGTTTCCCCTGTTTCTTTTAGCCTTTCTCTTAATTTCCATTCCGCTACCGAGTAAACCATTAGGGTTAATACCATTACCATTGATAGAGCTTCAATTCTTTGAGGTTTTTTCAAATAAACCTCTGAAACCCTGAAACTTTTGTCCTTTATGAACCTGAACCCTTTTTCAACCTTACTTTGATTCTTGTAGTAATCCAGCATTTTTTCAGCATCAAGATTGAGATCATTGCTTGCAATTATAAACCTTCCTTGATGCTCTTTTTCATTCAGTGTAATTTCTTCATTCCTAACTGCTTCTGCATTTATAACATAGCGGACTATAAGCTTTTCATCCTTCTTCGGCCTTCCTCTCTTACCGTTTTCCCTTGTTGAAACTGTTGAAATCTCTACGTTTTCAAGTAAACAGTAAGGATTCTCTTTCATCCATCTTTCCAGAGCTGCTCTGGCATCATCTTCACAGGCAAACTCTATCCTTTTTAGATCTTTGAGTTCTTTTTGAGCTTCTTTGACAATCCTTTTGATATTCTTTTCAAAAGTAACATCTTTTCTTTTCTGCATCTCAGATGAATGGACAACTACCCATTTTTGCTCGATACCACCATATCCAACAATGGTTTCATAAAATGAATATCGAGTGTCTTCTCCTTGTTTAAACTCAAGATCAGAAATCAACAAATCTCTTGAAAGCTTTAGTGTTGAAGGAACACGAGTAATCCACTTCATACCTTTTCTCATTGATTTGATGTTATTGTCAGAATAGAGAGCACTGTCAGCTATGTAATAAACATCATCAGGGAAAGTTATGTTTTCTTGAAGCTTTTTCATTGCCTCAATTATGGTTTCTTTGTCTGATGCATTACCAGAGTAAGCTTTTGCAAATAATGGGATCCCATATTGATTTGTTATAATCCCAAGTCCAAAACGTTGAAGGTCATCTCTACCGTCTTTTGCATGACCATATGTGATTTCGATGGCAGAACTGCCATCGATATGTTTGTAATCTCCGTAAACGCTAAAATTGGTAGTGTCACATTGAAGAAGTTGAGTCCTGATTTTCATGATTCCCATCATTTTCAAGGCAAGTCTCATGAAAAGTTGAGTAGAATCGGCTTCATATATTTCGTCAAGAGTTCGACCTAAAACATCATCAGTAAGGTCAGATGCAATGATCCCTGAACCAAGGAGTCTTTCAACAGGAAGAGTTTCAAAATATTGAGAGTACATGTAAAGACGACTGTCTACGAAACCAAGACAGTTGAGGATCATTGCTTTTACTACAATAGAATGAGCTAACTTGTGCTGCCCAAATTTGGGCAGCACTTCATCAATCACTTTTCCAATTTCAAGTTCATCATAAATGCCAGAAACGATTCCATGATGATCAAGAGAACGTGTTGTAACAAACATAATGAAATCCAAAGCAGAATACGACATTTTTGATATTTAGATATTAGCGAGAAAAAAAGAATAAATTTGTCAAACATCTGCGGAAGGTCAGTCTTAGCCTTCTGAGTTTGTTTTTTCATATTTTCCAGTTTATTCATATCTTTTCTGGCTTTTTCATAATCCCTTCTGCAGCCATAATTCCGGTTGCAGCGGCATTAACTATATCTCTTGAGAGGCCTGCACCATCTCCTGCTGCAAAGAGGTTTTTCACGCTGGTTTCCATCTGGCGGTTTACATCAAGGTGCATGGCATAGAACTTGACTTCAGGGGCGTAGAGCAGGGTCGAGTCCGAAGCAACACCGGGAATGATCTCGTTTAAGGTCTCGAGACCTTCTATTATATCCATGACTATCCTGTGCGGAAGAGCCATAGAGATATCGCCTGGTGTGACATCTTTTAATGTGTTTATGACAAGGTTTTTGGCAAGCCGCTCTTTTGTGGACCGGCGTCCGCGCCTCAGGTCGCCCATACGCTGCAGGACAGGTTTTCCTCCGCCTATCGTTGTTGCGAGTTTTGCGATCGAGATGGCATATTTGGTCGTATTTTCCATAGGCTCCGTCAGTTTAATATGGACAAGGAATGCAAAATTCGTGTTTTCTGACTCCGTATTTGCCATCGAATGACCGTTTGTTGCAATAAAGTCCTCGTACTCCTCTTTTACGACAAAACCGTGCCTGTTGGTGCAGAAAGTCCTGACAAAGTCATCATATCGGCGGCTCTGGATATGGAATTTAGGGTCCCGGTTGATTTTTGTCACAGGGTCCATGATAATTGCAGGGACTTCCACCCTGACTCCTATGTCAATTCCACCGTAACGGGCCTTTATATTATGCTTTTCGATCATTTCCGAAACCCAGTTGCAGCCCCTTCGCCCTGGAGATAGGAGTACATAATTTGCGTGGACCTCTCTTCCTTCTGAGAGTATAACACCTTTACACTCACCGTCTTTGATCAGCAGGTCATGGACTTCGGTCTCAATCAGGAAATCCACACCTTTATCAACAAGGTCCTGTTTGAAGCGCCCTATAACTGCGGGTGCGTTATCCGAACCTATGTGCCTCTGCTTGATCTCTATAAAGCGGGCTCCTACAGAAGCAGCCCTGCGTTTCAATTCTTCTATTTCCGGGCCTTCGGTAAGGAGGGCACCCTGAGGCGCACCGAATTTCAGAAAAACTTTATCAACCCTGTCCACAAGCTCCCAGGCTTCTGTCTGGTCTCCGGTAAGGGCTGCGAGGTCTCCTCCTATGTCAGGCCGAAGGTTCAGGGTCCCGTCAGAAAATGTCCCGCAGCCTCCAACTCCGCACATTATCTCGCATGGGGTGCAGTGCATGCAGTAACTCTGGTTTTTCATAGGGCAGGAGCGTTTGTCAATGTCCCTGCCCATATCAATAACAAGAATTTGCAGCTTCCTGGCTGCAAGCTCGTAAGCCGCAAACATCCCTGCAGGTCCTGCACCTATTATTACGACGTCATATGCGGATCTTATCTTCTGTTTCTCAACATCCTGATCTTCGTTAACCATAGGCAACCCCTGGATTTTTCACATTAAGTACTTGAACAACTTCTAATTTTAGCAAGTTATTATATCCACAGTTCATATTTACACCTTCCTTATGCCACATCTATCTCCGCTGAATAGTGTCTCATTGGCAAAAATCCGCATATACCGTACCTGGGATGTGGAAGTTGTGTTTAATTGGCAGGCTCAATACCCGTTAGTAAAAATTTCAGTCATCAGTTTATGATCAATTACTGAATGATAGAAATTGCAAGCATAAAGCCCATAAATAGGCAGGTGAACACCATCATGAAAATCAACTTTTGCAAATAACCCTCCTCCTTTTCCCACTTTATTTATTCTCTTTCCCACTATCTAACAAATATGAAGCTCTCAGTATAAATAACTTTCATTTATCATATTATATATAAATAGTATGAGATGAGATCCTAAATCTAAGTAGAAAATAAATCAGAGAAAA
>DUGS01000164.1:6298-10087 GCA_013331265.1 Methanosarcina sp. | reverse complement strand
ATCTACCAGTTAATCAGGAGCCTCCGGAAATGCAAGTCTAAAGTCCGAAAATAACTACCTTCCTTAGCTAATTTTTCTAATTACCAATTTCCTCACAACTTTTCTCTTTTCCCCTTTTTCGGGAGTATTATTTTCTGTAGTTTCGAAAAGCTCAGTCCATGCCTTGAAACGGTAATTACTGCCCTCTCCAAGGTCCCTGATCCTTATCTCAAAGGGCTTTTCTCTAGTAGCTTCCTTTTGCCCTGCGAGTTTTTGGTGAAATGTTTTTGCTGCGGCTTTTTCCGGAGAAGGAGCTGAGACAACTCCAATCATTCCCCCATTTTCATCCGTGGCAATGAATGTTTTTTCCTTTTTCTTCTGCTCTGGCTGAGGTTCCTGTTTTATGGATTCACGCCTGAGCTGTCTTCTGACTCTGTCAAGGGCACCTCCTGCATCCTTTTTTTGTTGTGGGCCCGGCCTCAGAGGTCTGGCTTCAGAAAGATGTTTTTCTTTTTTTTCGGGAGGGACATAAGGATCTTTTCCCAGGAGTTCATGCAGGAGCATAATTGCCGCATGCTTATCAAGAGGCTCGTTGTTGTTCCCGCACTTTGGGGACTGGATACAGCCAGGACAGCCGCTTTCACAGGGGCAGCTTTCAATAGCCTTTAAGGTGCCTTCCAGGACCTCTTCTATCAGGTCATAGCCTTTTTCGGCATACCTGACTCCTCCCCTGTGCCCGTCATAGATGAAAATCCCGCTTTTACCACCGAGTTCGGGATGGGATGGGGTTGAAACCCCTCCCACATCACTCCTGTCCACAAGCAGGTGCAGAGGGTACATGGAAATCATTGCGTGCTCAACAGCATGGATCCCACCCGCAAAATCCAGCTTATGGTCACCGATCAGATCCTGCATCCTGTCAGGAAGTTTAAGCCAGAGCGCAACTGTCTGGAGAGTAATAGGAGGCATTTCAATATCATGAGCGCTCATTATATCATCGCTGCGGGTCCGGATTTTCCTGTAGCCTATTATTCTATCTGTTACCTCTACTTCCCCAAGCCCAACCTCTACCTCAGGAGCATGCAGGAGAGGCTTTACCGCATAAGTCTCCTGCACCAGTACGGACGAATCTATCATGGGTTTTGTATAATAACTGTCGTGCGTCTTTATGGCATGGATCTCCTTTTTCTCATGGTCAATCCTGTTTATGTAGAAAGACTCTCCCCTGTGCATGTAGACCGCACCCGGGTGGCACTCCCGGAAAGCCAGAGTCTCTTCAATGTCTTTTTCTATAGGAAAGCTCCTTTCCCCTTCAAAGGAGAGAAGAGAGTAAGTATTATTGTCTATTCCCCGAAGGGAGACCTCCTTATAGGGAAAAGGGTCAGTAGAATATTTCAGGTCGCTGCCCGCGAGCAGCTCTTCAGCTTCAAGGAGCTCCACAACTCTTGAATACCCCCTGCCAAAATACTTTTCATCTGATTCTCTGAGAGGGATTTCTTTTGCTGCGCAGAGCAGGTGCCCTGCAAGGATATAGGGATTTTTAGGGTTGAGAACTGCATTTTCGCTGCTCCTTGCAAAGAAATCGTTGGGGTTTCGCATATAATACTGGTCAAGAGCATTTGTCCCGGCTACCATAAGGACAAGGCTTTCATTTCCGCTCCTGCCTGCCCTTCCTGCCTGCTGCCTTGCGCTCATAACCGTGCCCGGATAGCCGTCAAGAATGCAGACATCAAGCCCTCCTATGTCTATTCCGAGTTCAAGGGCGTTTGTGGAAATAATACCCCTGAGCTCTCCTGAATTCATTTTCTTTTCTATATCTTCCCTTTCCCTGTCAAAATAGCCGCTCCTGTATGAGCAGATCGAAGAAGAGAGCGCACGTTCTCTCAAAAGTTCCCTGCAACTCTTATACATTCTCTCCACCCCCTGCCTTGACCTGGTAAAAGCAAGGGTCTGGAACCCGGCCTGGACTGCCCGGACAAAAAGAGCCGAGGTTTCGGAAAAGCTGCTTTTCCTTACTGTGCATCCCCTCCCATTCAGGTAAAGAGGCGGATTCCAGAATACAAATCTCTGGGGGCCCTGTGATGAACCGTTATTCTCAACCACCTCAACTTCCCTTCCCAGCAGAGTTTCAGTATGCTCTTTTGGGTTACCTATGGTCGCCGAACAGCAGATGAACTGTGGGGAAGCTCCATAGTATTCCGCAACCCTGAGAAGCCTTCTGAGCACGTTTGCCATATTGCTCCCTATAACTCCCCTGTAATAGTGGCTCTCGTCAACAACAATGAATTTAAGGTTTGAAAAAAAGCGCCTCCAGAGGTGGTGCCAGGCAAGAAAACTCATGTGCACCATCTCAGGGTTTGTGAAAACAATATTTGTCTGTCCTTCCCTGATTTCTCTCTTCTGGACTGCAGTCAAAGCTCCAGTATAACGGGCTATGCCTGCCCCGGAATTCAGTGCCCTTTTAAATTCAAGGAAAGCTTTTAACTGGTCGTTTACAAGGGCATTGAGAGGAGAAATATAAAGGGCAGTAGCCTCAGGGTCTTTCATAATGGCTTCAAAAATAGGGACCATGTAAGTAAGAGATTTTCCGCTTGCCGTGCTTGTGCAGAGCACCAGGTCTTTTCCTTCCCGGACCTTTTCTATTGCTTCAGCTTGATGGGAATAAAGGGCTTCAATCCCGATGCCTGAAAGGGCAGTCTTTACCTGCGCCTTCAGTTCAAGAGGTGTATAAATGGCATCTCTTGCAGGAGTTTCTTCAATATGAACTATCTGGTTTTCATAGCGGCTGGTAGCTTTAATTTCATTCAGCAGGCGGGAAATTTCCATTTTTCTACTCCATTTTTATTTCATCCACTTTATTATACGCCACATTCTACTAATCCACATAGGACTGATGTTTTATTGCACTTTCCGCAGTAAAATATCAGGATCTTATATTTTTTAAATCATGTAAATAGTTTTTATAAAATCTCTTCCAATTTTACCTTGATAACTCATTCCCAGCCCAGAATCTACAACTCAAATACCTTAATAAAACACAGACTCAAACCATGAAATGGGTATTCTTTCGGTTCAGGAGAGAAAGTTATTTCTCCTTTTATATATACATTTTTTTAAAATAGTAGAGCTGTCAACTGAATTATATTTTTCACTATATTATAAGTTTCAAAAATATACCAATATTTAAATATATCCCTTAGTTTTTGAGTAATTACGCTCATTGATGCCCATTTTACACAGAATAAGTATTTATACATCTATATCGATTATACTATTGATAAAACATAATACTATTAAACAAGAATAAGATGAATGGTTTACCGGGGGGTAGCAATGAGCGTTTGGATTTGGAAAAAATCCCAGTTAATAGTACAGCTTTTACAACAGGTGCTGGAGAATACTGAACTGGCAAGAGGATATGGGTTACAAAACGCATACATTTGCATGCCTGGAATAAATATTTGCTTTTCAGAATAAATTTACGAAATACAGAATCTGACTAAAAAACGGAAGTTAAAAACAGTAATTAGACTGGGGCAATGTGGGATAAATATAAAAACAAATTCTTTTGGAGTGGGATCAGATGATGCTTTCTAACCTGACTGAGGCTGAAAAAACAATATTAATGGATGAAACGGTTACCGACTTTAAACGCTCGTTAGAAATTGCCATTAAAAATTTACTTGCAGAATACGAAACAGACCTTGAAACTAACCTTGATATTTCGAAAGTCGAGGTAAGCTTCATTGTAAAAATGGACGGAATTGAGGTATAAGGTTTATCACTTCAAGAGTGCGGGTTCCACAGACG
>DUGS01000164.1:896-6146 GCA_013331265.1 Methanosarcina sp. | reverse complement strand
GTGCGGGTTCCACAGACGCCCTTCTTTGAGGTAGGGGGTGAAGTGAACTCGCGCCAACTTTTCTTCCTGTTATTTTGACTTATTAAAATAATTATTATTAAAATCTTGATACCTGATATTTTAAAGGTTAAATCTTGATACGGATCAATGGTTTATCGGGATTGATGGTTTCATGATACCTAACCTGGGCGCGTCATAATATTCAGGCGAGGGTGTGTCATAAAATCCAGGCAATATTATATATTTAAGAGGATGATAACTATTGAGGGGAAAAACCTGCGGCTGAAAGCCAAGTTACTGGACCCTGGGGGAAATTGCTATGAGTAAAACTGCACCTAAAACATATATTACGTCGGGACACAGCGCCTGTCCGGGCTGCTGTGACGTTTTTGTTGCAAAATTCACACTCATGGGAGCGGGGCCCAACTGTATTATCGTTAATCCAACGGGCTGTCTGGAAGTCACAAGTACGCCTTACCCGTCATCTTCCTGGCAGGTTCCCTGGATTCATTCCCTTTTTGAAAATGGGGGGGCAGTAGCTTCAGGTGTGGAAGCCGCTTTAAAAGCCCTTGGCAAAAAGGACGATATCAAGGTAATAGTTATAGGAGGCGACGGCGCTACAATGGATATAGGTTTTGGGGCTATCTCAGGTGCTTTTGAGCGCGGCCATGACTTTACCTATATCTGTATGGATAATGAAGCGTATATGAACACCGGAGTACAGCGCAGCAGCGGAACTCCTTTTGATGCCAGCACCACAACAACTCCAGCCGGGAAATTTTCCTTCGGAAACCCGCACCCCAAAAAGAACATGCCAGCTATCATGGCAGCCCACGGCTCTCCATATGTGGCCACAACCTCAATCGGCTATCCGAGAGACATGATACGTAAAGTAAAGAAAGCTACGGAAACCGTGGGCCCAACATATATCCACGCCCACGCTCCCTGTACAACAGGCTGGGGCTTTGACACCTCAAAGACTCTCGAAGTTGCCAGACTGGCAGTCGAGACCTGCCTCTGGCCCATATACGAAATGGAAAACGGAGAAATCACACAGGTAAGAAAAATCAAGAACCCGAGGCCAGTTGAGGAATACCTCAGGGCCCAGAAACGCTTCAGGCATCTCTTCACCATGGAGGGCGGCGAAGAGGAAATCAAGAAAATTCAGGCCATGGCGGACTGGAATATAAAACATTACGGGCTTCAATAACAGTAGAGTTTTTGTGGCTCAATTACTCTAATTTTTTCTAATTTTTGCATTCTCTTCACTCAGCCCTATCCATATTACCCTATACCCCAGGTGTTCAAGCACAGGATAATACAGGCTGCTATCAAGCCCGAATTCCTCAAAGACTTTAACCGCATCGGCGTAAGTCTTCACAACTCCTGGCTTTTCAAGCTCAAGATTTATTCGCTCAAGCAGCTGCCTGTGGACTACATAATTTTCAAGAAGCACATAATCTCTGTATTTTCCGGACTCTTCGTGCTCCCGGAGTTCTTTTTTCACCCCAGATTTTTTAGATTCTCGGGTATCTGCAAGCCTTTCGGCAAGCACCTCTTTTAAAGCTTCAGGCATAACTCCTTTGTCGGCTGCGATTTCTTCAAGGCTTATCAGTTCCCCTGAAAGAGGAATCTCCGTTTCACTCAGCTTTGAAATGTCTTCTGAAAGCCTTTTTTCCTCGTATTTTCTAAGCACCTGAGTGACCTCATTTGCAGGAATCTTCCTGTCAAAGAAAATCACATCCTGTGCAGGAAAATCTTTTTCCGAACACTTAAGCTTCCTGTTAATCAGGAGAATAACAGGTTCTTTAACCTCTTTGAGTTTCTCGGTTTTCTTTTTAAGATAGTCAGGAGTCCAGAAGCCAACAATTTCTGCATAAACTTTTATCCCGTTCTTCTGCATGGAAAAATCCGGAACAAAAGCGAACCTGCCTGCTTTTAGAATTGTAGGCTCCCTTTTTATCTCCCAGCCCCCGAAACTGAAATTTGCAAACTGCTGCTCATAAGTGCTGTCGAAAGCTTCACTTTCAGTATCTGTTTCTGCGTCCTGAGTTCCAGTTTCCTTGTCTATAAATTCAGGCTCTTTTTCGATTCCTGTTATGGTCCCGGCTTTGTATTCTTCCTGTCCTTCCGCAAGATGAAAGTCGCGAGAAATCCCTTCGGGACAGCCAGGTGCTCTGGATATGAACCTGAAAGCTTCTTCAGAGTCATCAAGGGCAAATTCGAGGACTCGCTTTCCCTGGTAACCTTTGTGAAGAATACCTGCCTTCAATCTCCAGCCCTTTGATTTCAGGAGAATCGGAAAGAGTTTGGCAAAAGAATTTCCGTATCGTTCCGACATTCTGAAAAGTGATGCGGGCCCGTCAAGGTGGAGGTGAACGCTTTTTAACCTTTCAGAGTCTTTGGTTTCATCCATTCTTTTACTATCTCTATTTCCGCCTTCTATTTCCTGCTTTCCGCTTTCTGTTTCCTGTGTATCCTCAAGGGAATACATAAGCCCGGACTTGAGGATTTTCCAGAGGACTCTCTGAAAATCGCCTGTAATCCAGATATCCATGTCAACAGCCCGGAAAAGCAGGGTCTGAGTAAGGGAGATATTATACTGCCTTAAGAGTTCTGCAGGGGCCGGAGGATTGAATTCTTTGAGGACCTGGTTTTCCTCAAGGTCTGCCCATAAAGATTTTTCGAGATCAGGAACTGAAATTGAGAGATTTCTTGCGGCTATTTGCAGCGCCGTTTGCCTTTCGGCAGGAAAAAGGGCCATTCCCTCACAGGCTTCAAATACAGCTTCCCTGGCTCTGGAAGGGTCAACGGCTGAAGAGGTCTCGACCAAAGCCCTCCTTCCTAGAAGCTGCGAAAGACCCCGGATAAAGCGGTAGTTCATCTCTTCATAGCCTTCAAGTTCTGCAAGCAGGTCGCCGTAAGTTTTTCCGACATGCTGCTTGAAGGTCTCTATAAGAAGTTCTGCAAGCTCAAGGTTTTCCGAGTCAAAAACTGCATATGCCGGCCGGATCTTTCCTCTGGAGACGCGGGTTACAAGGAGGTCAGATGTCAGCATGAGGACCACCTTTCCGGCTTTCAGGGCTTACTTTTCCTGTCCCCTGATTTTCTATTTCTGTCTTTTCTTTTTCTGCTTTTTTCCGGGGACTTCCTGCCGGACCTTTTCTGGAAGAGAAAGCCTCTTTTCTTCTCTTTGCAGTTCCCGTTTCCGTAGTTTCTTCAGCAATAATTTCGTAAAGCATGGCTTCCTTTCCTTCTTTTTTCCTCAGGATCCTTCCAAGGCGCTGGACATATGCCCGTTTGCTTCCTGTCCCGCTTGCTATAATTCCTACATTTGCTTCCGGGACATCGATCCCTTCATCAAGCACCTTTGAGGTAACGACAGCCCTGTACCTGCCCTGCCTGAACTTTTCGAGAATGGAATTTCTTTCTTTTGAAGGAGTCCTGTAAGTGATCGCAGGAATAAAAAAGGTATTGGAAATCCGGTGCACAAGCCGGTTGTGTTCCGTGAAGATAAATACTCTATCCTCTCTGTGCTGCGCCAGGATCTCTCTCAATTTCTCTATTTTAGAATAACTGTTAAAGGCAATGTCTCTTGCTGCATTTCTTGCAAGAAGGGCTTTTCTGGCTTCAGGGTCCCTCCCGCTTTTCATGACCAGCTTTTGAAAGTCCTGCGGGCTTCTCATAATCATGCCGGTTTTTCTGAGGTAATTAAGGAATATGGAGTGATTCTGATCGTACTCTTTCTGTTCTTCGTCAGTGAGAGCCACGTTAATCCGTTTTATCGTATAAGGGGAAAGGTGCTTGCCTGCAAGTTCCGAGACCTTTTTTTCATAAACCTTTCCCCCTACAAGCTGGTTGAGTTCGGTATGCAGCCCGTCTTCCCTTTCATATGTGGCTGTAAGCCCGAGCCTGCAGGGTGCTGCGGAAAACTCGGCAATGCTCCTGTAACCGGCTGCAGGAAGGTGATGCACTTCATCAAAAATTATGAGGCCGAACCTGTTCCCAAGGGTTTCGGCGTGAATATAGGCAGAGTCATATGTGGAAACCGTTATTGGGAGAATTTCCTTTTCCCCTCCCCCAAGCTTTCCAACCTCCATAGAAAAGGCTTCTTCAAGCTCTTTCTTCCACTGTTCAAGGAGGTCCAAGGTCGGGACAACCACAAGGGCAGGAGTGTTGCAACCTGCAATTGCCCGGATACCGGTTAAAGTCTTTCCGCTTCCTGTAGGCAGGACGAGTACTCCCCATTTTTCATTTTCCCCCCAGGAAATAAGAGCTTCTGCCTGATAGTCCCTTAACTTCAGCTTCTTTCCCGAAGCTTCGTAAGCTGCTGCAAGGTCAGGACAGGGAAGAAGGTCAAGGACAGAATCTTCAAAATTTACCCCAGAATTTTTCAAATAATTGATAATATCTTTGTAGTACATTGCAGGAGCCCTGAAACTTCCGCTCCTTTCATCCCATACTGAATTCGGGACCCTAACATTGCCTTT
The DNA here is from genome assembly GCA_013331265.1 of Methanosarcina sp. Classification (GTDB taxonomy): domain Archaea; phylum Halobacteriota; class Methanosarcinia; order Methanosarcinales; family Methanosarcinaceae; genus Methanosarcina; species Methanosarcina sp10923u. The sequence continues at coordinate 1,656 of DUGS01000164.1, read as the reverse complement.
TATGAGAATAGTTCCCTGCTTGAAGCTGATTTTTACCATTATTTATTAAGATCCGAGATGTTATATATAATAATTTAGTTATCGGCAGGCTCTCTAGTTGGATTTTCTGGTATTGAGGCCTTCTCTCTAAATAAATTTTTATATCTTATTACTACAGAATTAGTAGAATAAATTGCTTTATTGCGTACACATAACATGATTACATAAAGCAAAAGAGCTTAATTTTCCTTGTTGACTAAAAAAGAGGAAAATAGAGAAAAAAAGTAAGTGAAAAGAGAAGTAAAGAAAAGGGAAGAAGGAGGATTCAGTGAAATCCAATACAATTTCAGCAGGGGACAATGTGTCAGAGAACAAAGAAAAGCCCTCTCCCGAGCCCCTTGACCTGGAGGCTCTTTACCACAGGTACGGGATTGAACGCAGCCATGCCGACAATGTAGCTCGGAATGTGCTCGAGCTTTTTGATATCCTTGCTCCTTTCCACGGGCTTGGCTCTGAATTCCGAAAGCTTGTGGAAATAGCAGCTCTTGTCCACGACTCAGGAGTAACTACTGACCTGGAAAACCACCATAAGGCGGGAAGGGATATCCTGCTCCTGCACCCTCCTGCCAATCTGCCTGAGAAACTATGGCAGGTTGTTGCCTGGACAGCTTTCCTGCATAAAAAGAAGATAGGGGAAAAGAAACTCAGAAAACTCAGTGAAAAAGAGTTTGGAAATATGCCTGAAGACCTCCAGGCCCTTACCCTGAAAGTAGCTGCCCTT
>DUGS01000164.1:0-701 GCA_013331265.1 Methanosarcina sp. | reverse complement strand
CTTACCCTGAAAGTAGCTGCCCTTGTGAGGCTTGCAGATGCCCTGGACTACAGCCGGATGGAAAGTAAGCTAGGGAAAGTCACTTTTGGAGAACAGAGCATCAGATTCGAAATTAATGGCAGCGGATCTGCAATCGATGCTGAAAGAATGCGTGAAAAAGGCGACCTTTGGAACCTTCTGCACAAAATGAAACTTGATTTCGTGCCGGAAATAAAAAGATGACAAAAGGAAATATGAACCAGTAATGTGTCAGTATTACTCACAAAATATTAATATTACTCTCCAAATATTTCTCCACAAATATTACTCTACAGGTGGTAATTACGGGTCATCTTATACTTATCAGACATGGAGAACCCGGTTTAAAGCCAGGAGACCTGCTTTCGGGCTGGATTGATATCTCTCTAAGCAGGAAAGGGATTGAAGAAGCTCTTGAATGTGCGAAAACTCTTGAAAGTATAGAGATAGACCTTGCTTTTGCTTCAAACCTTGTCCGAACACAGGAAACTCTTTTTATCATACTTTCAGGCCAGAAAAAGACCGGGGTTGTTGTCCACGAACAAACAGAAGCTAAAGAGAGCTCTGAAAAGCTTGATTGGCATTCCTATCCCAAAAAACTCAGCAAAGACCTTATTCCCATTTATATAACGCCTGCTTTGAACGAACGTTATTACGGAAAGCTCCAGGGCAGGAAAAAACAG
>DUGS01000108.1:15686-18417 GCA_013331265.1 Methanosarcina sp. | reverse complement strand
AAAATTCTTGAAATCCACAGGATGATTACAGGTGGAACACTTGAAAAAACCGAATACGAAGGCCGCTTCAGAGAAACAAACCAGATTGCAGTTTATTCCAATGATGGGACACTACTCCATAAACCTGTGGAATACCCCGAAGTTCCTAAATTGATTGATGAATTATGCCATTTTGCCAGCAATAAGGATAAAGATTTCATTCACCCCGTGATAAAGGGAATAATCATCCACTTCCTGGTCGGATACATCCACCCCTTCAATGACGGCAACGGCAGGACCGCAAGGGCTCTTTTCTACTGGTACCTTCTCAAAAACGATTACTGGCTCTTCGAGTACATGGCAGTATCAAGAGTAATAAATAACTCGAAAAAACAGTATAGAAATGCCTACCTCTACACCGAATCCGACCGGACTCCGAATGATTCCGGCGACCTCACATACTTCATCAAATACAACCTCGAGTGCATAAAAAAAGCCCTTGATGACACCCTCGAGTATCTGGAAAGAAAACAAAAAGAACAGTCTCAAGCCCTGAAAATCATTACCGAATCCGGAAATCTGACTTTAAGGCAGGCAGAAATCCTCAAGCAGTTCCTGAAGCAGCCTGAAAAACCCGTTACAATTAAAGAAATAGTGACCACATACAGCGTTGCATATGCAACAGCCAGAAGTGACCTGTTCCGGCTGGAAGAACTGGGGTATGTTGATAAAAGGAAGGCTGGGAAGGAGTTTATATTTATTTTTAAGAAGGTTGATTGAGGTTCTCTATTTTGAGTGGTTTAATGAGTGGTTTATTATCAAAATCTATCAAAATCTATCAAATTGATAGATAATAAAAATAAATTTATTCATAACCATAAAATATTTAATTAGGGGAAGCCTAACTAATTACACTGATCGATTATGACGGAGAAAAAAGAGCATTTGTTCATAGTCTTTGAAAAACTGATCAAAACCAAAAGCGAATGCTCTTGTGAGATCCTCTCTGAATGCGGGTTATCGGATATCACTGTAAAACAAATAGGATATCTGAGGGTTATTGATGAACATGGGGAAGTAACGTTCAGCAGGCTTGCCAGGATCACCAGAAATTCAAAGCCAACCATAACAGAGATGGTCAACAAATTCGTGAAAATGGACTGCGTGTACAAAGAAAAGTCCCCGGATGACGGGAGAATCTATTACATCCGCCTGACCGAAAAAGGTCGGAGGATAGCTCGTGCCGAAGAAAACGCGTTGTTGAAGGTTATTGAAAAAATGGCAGGTTCACTGGACGAAAAAGAAATAGATATTCTTATCAACATCCTGGAAAAAGTGTGGTAATTTTTTTTGGCCGGCGAAAAAGTTAGGTTAATTCAAACTAAGTAATCAGAATGACCGAAAAGACTGAGAGAACAACCTTTGAAAAATGAGACGATTGACAATGCATTCAGAACAAACCGATGATAACAGAGAGAGCATTGTAATGCCGCTCTTTGAGGTAGTAGTCTACCCAAAAAGCCGGGCAAAATTCCTGGCTGACAAAGTCACCGGAGAAATACTGTTAAATGACATGAAAAATGCCGAATCTGTATATGCCATCGGGCTGACAGTAAAAAGCGGCACGAAACCTTCAGACCTATCAGAAGACGACCTGTATAAAACAGGAAACCTCCTTAAAATTGCATATATCCAGCCTGCCGATGATGGATACCTGGTTATTGCTAAGTCTGCCCAGAGGGTAAAGGCTGTATCCCTTATCCGGAAGGATGGTCTGTTCTATGCCTCATACGAGCCTGTCCCGGACCTTCCTGACCTCGACGAAGATATCGAGACAGAAATTATGGAGAACATTAAAAAGGCAATCCAGGAGATAAGCAGCCGCTTCCAGGGTTCTGAGCAGTTTATGCGGCCAATTGAAAAGATGGATTCCATTGACCAGCTCATTGGATATGCCATGCCATACATGCCAATAAAAATTGCAGAAAAACAGGACCTTCTGGAAACAGTTTCTGCCCGTGAAAGGTATTTTGCATTTTTTGAGATCCTGATGAAGCAGAAAGAAAACATCAATTTCCAGATGGAAATGGCAAAAAAAGTTACCGATAAGATAAGCAAATCGAATCGTGAAGCCATGCTGCGGGAGCAGCTGAAGATGATTCAGGAAGAGCTTAACGGATGCGACAATGCAGCTTCGGATGAGGAAAAATACCGGGAGAAAATTGAAAGCTCAAAGATGCCTGAAGAGGTAAAAAAGAAGGCACTATCAGAGCTAAAGAAACTCGAAACCGGTGGAAACCATAACCCTGAGAGCCCTGTTATCAGAAACTACCTGGACCTCCTGCTTGATCTTCCCTGGGTAACGGAGGAGAAAAAGAACATCGATATCGCCGAAGCACGCCGTGTGCTTGAGAGCAACCATAACGGGCTTGAAAAGGTCAAGGAAAGGATAATCCAGCACCTTGCGGTAATGAAACTGAAACACGAAAAGCAGGGCTCAATTCTTCTCTTAATAGGGCCTCCGGGAACCGGTAAAACCAGCCTTGGAAAGAGTATTGCAGATGCCCTTGACAGGCAGTATGTCAGGGTCAGCCTTGGAGGTGTTAAAGACGAAGCAGAGATCAGAGGCCACAGGCGGACATACATAGGGGCTCTTCCCGGAAGAATTATTCAGGGCATAAGAAAAGCAGGCACTAAAAACCCGGTCTTTATACTCGACGAAATTGACAAGCTTTCAGCTTCCTACTCAGGA
>DUGS01000108.1:15209-15400 GCA_013331265.1 Methanosarcina sp. | reverse complement strand
TCAGATGTCCTTTTCATTGCCACTGCCAACTCCCTGACAAATATCCCCTGGACGCTCCTTGACAGAATGGAGACTATCGAGATCTCGGGCTACACCAAAAACGAGAAGTTTGCAATTGCAAAAGACCACCTGCTCCCCAATACCCTGGAAGAGCACGGCCTTGATGCGGATAAACTCAAAATTGAAGATGA
>DUGS01000108.1:14821-15016 GCA_013331265.1 Methanosarcina sp. | reverse complement strand
GCCCTGAAAATTATTATTGATAAATACACCCGGGAAGCAGGAGTCAGGCAGCTTAAAAAGCAGCTTGCAAAGACTGCAAGGTTCGTGTCCGAAAAGATCGTCTCAGGGACCGCCGATCTCCCCTACATGGTAAAGCCGGATATGCTTAAAGAGGTCCTCGGAAAAGAGCTGATCCGGCAGGAAGAAGCCAGAAAA
>DUGS01000108.1:0-14540 GCA_013331265.1 Methanosarcina sp. | reverse complement strand
CGGGGACGTGATGAAGGAGTCCGCACAGATCTCCCTGAGCCTTGTCAGGTCCAGGCTTGCAAACACTGCAAACAGCTTTAACTTTACTGCAAGTGATGTCCATATCCATGTGCCTTCAGGTGCAACCCCAAAGGACGGACCATCAGCAGGCGTAACCCTATTTACCGCCCTTACATCCCTGATAACCGGAAAAGCTGTTGACCCCAAACTTGCCATGACAGGGGAAATAACGTTGAGCGGCGCAGTATTGCCCGTTGGAGGCATAAAGGAAAAAGTCCTGGCAGCCCACAGGGCAGGCATAAAGAAGGTCATCCTTCCAAAAGAGAATGAGAGAGACCTTGAGGACGTGCCCGAAGATGTCAGAAATGAACTTAAATTCGTTCCTGTAGAGACCATTGAGGAAGTCCTGAAAGAGGCGCTTGGAATTGACCTTCCCGGACAGGCGTTCTCGTTTGCAGGAAATGGATTTGCAGCTACGCAGAATGCTTAATTGAGTGGTACTATGATTGAGTGATGCAGGATGGAAGGTGTATGGGGACTCAACGGTTTGACGCAGCCGTGAAATACCCCATCTTCTATCCCTCCGTCCCCTTCACCGCAATGAATTCATAAACTCAGAATGAGATCCTGTTTTCCAGCACATTTTTTCAGCTATTTCAGCATATTTCAGGCAGTTTCACCAAATCCGTGAAGAGCTGTGAAAAAATTCAAAGCTGTCCACCGCTTCAGGAGAAAGTCCAAGCTCTCCAAACATCTCTCTAAAAACCGCCCGGTATTCCTCTTCAGATATTGTCTCCCCACTGCTTCCGGGAGGCATTATTATTTCGAGCCTTACCTTTCCTGAAGCATCGAGTTCAACTATGTACCTGTTTCCATTATCATGAGTAACTACCCTTGCTTCCGGGACAAGGTACGTTACGGAACCCATCCGGTTCCCGTCCTTTAAGAAGATTTCTGTGGGGTATGCATTAATACCCAAACTAGATCCATAACCTAACTCATCACTGTTTTTCATAAGATAGGCATATACAGCCGGGAAGTCCGGAGATTCATTTACCTGTATTTCAGCGTCCCAGGTCTGGTTTTGTGCGGCTTTTTTCAGAGCCTCAAGATATTTTTCCGAAGCTTTTTCATCCAGGCCGAAGAGGAGACCGAATTTTTCAAGCATCCAGGAGTCATCCGGAAATTCAGATAACTGTAAGGGGGACTCGAGGTCAGAGTGGCTGAAGTTCGAGATGGCTACATAGGTCCCTGTCCCGGCTTCAGATTCGAATTCGTTCTCACATATGAAGACCATAAGCTCGGAGTTTTCGTTATAGTTAAGCCTTATATTCTGCGCAAGAGCAGCACTCCCGAACCTTTCCCGGACCTCTGGGACATCACCCGGCTCAAAGCCCGAAAAGTTTCCGGGCCAGGGCCAGGAACCTTCCACTTCATAGCTGGCTTTTTCCGCTTTCGTAAGTACGGAACTGTAATCAAGAGACCCGATATCAACTTTCTCAGAGTAGTACCAGGAACTATCAAAAAAACTGAATAATAAGAAAGGGCCAAAGAAAAATAACACAAAAAGAAGGGGAACGAGTAATAATAATATCAGTATGGCTTTTTGCTTATTCATTAAACTCTCAACCCTGCAAAAGACGTCCTTAAACTGGAGATTATATTAGTATTCTGAAATACGTGTCGAATCTTAAGAAAATTGGAGTTGATAACTCGAAGGTTTTTATATCTAACAATATAGGTATTAAAAGAATAAATAAATTAGGCTTATTTTGTAAACATCTATATCAAAAAATTTGATCGTATGTTCTGTAATAAGAGACTGCTGAAGTAGTAATAGGCTGAACTTTACTGACGATTATTTCCTATTGTTAGGACGAACTTAACCAGTGCAACCTGAATAGTATCTTCCGTCATTCTTATTCCGGACGCCAGCGGGGTCTGCACAAAAAACTGAAATGAAAAAACCAGCACAGGACTGGAGAACTACACTAGAACTGGAGAATTACACTAAAAAATCCAAATTAGTAGACCAACACATCCAGCTTGGAAACGTTTCCTATGCTGATAAAATCCCTATCCTTTGAGATAAGCTTTTCAGCCCCGTTTACAATGGCTATGCCTGCAATGAGGACATCCGTACTGTTTACCGGAGTCCCAATACTCAGCAACCTGCCCATAATGTCGCTCGCTTCCTCCGCAGCTTTTAGGTCGAAGTTCAGTACTTCGATTTCGGAAAAAAACCTTCTGAAAAACTGCTCTTCCTTCCTGGCTTTTCTGTGTTTGACAACTGAGAGGATTTCGTAGTAAGTTATAATAGTAGTTGTCACATCTTCGTCCATAAATTCCCGGGTTTTTTCTATTCCCCTGAAAAAGTCGATAAGGGTGCTGGTATCAAATACGATCATATCCTGAGCCTCGAAAGTTCCCTTATTTTTCTGGAATCCTCTTCCAGTCCCTCCAGAAGCTTCTCGTCTTTCAATGCCCCAAAATAAACCGACAGGTCTCCTTTTTCTTTCACCAGCAGGCGGTCAATAACATCGCTGAAACTTTCCCCCTCCCGTTTCGCATTTTTTAAAAGGTCGTATGTGTCGTCCCGGATTGAGATTGTCTTTGTACCCATGTATCTATGTATGCATACACAGAAATATAGGTTTTTTGTCTTATCCAGTATTCAAGCCTTTCAAATCCCCTTCTTGAAAAACAATTTATTTTTAAAGAAAAAAAGCTTAACCTGATACAGATGGAAAACCTGAGAAAATATGGAAAAGCCCCTTTCAGTATAGCAGTTATTCACGGCGGACCTGGTGCCTCCGGCGAAATGGCCCCTGTAGCCCGGGAACTCTCCCCTATCAGGGGAGTACTTGAACCCCTCCAGACAAAAGCCACACTTGAAGGCCAGATAAGGGAACTGAAAGCTGTGCTGAAAGATAATGCCGACCTCCCAGTCACATTAATCGGCTTTTCCTGGGGTGCAATGCTTAGTTTTATCTTCGCAGCCCTCCACCCTCAGTTTGTAAAGAAATTGGTTTTAATCGGAAGTGGACCCTACGAAAAGAAGTATGCCACAAATATAATGAGTACGCGGATAAGCAGGCTAGGAAAAGAAGACTGGGAAAACTTCCTTTCTCTGGAAGAGGCTCTTAACAATTCTACAGCTAAAAACAGGGATGAAGCTTTTTGCAGCCTGGGGAAGTTGATATCGAAAGCTGACACATACTACCCTCTCTCCCATGAAGATGAAATGCTCGAATGCAGCTATGAGATCTTCAACGGCGTATGGGAAAAAGCCAGTGAATTAAGGAGCAGCGGCAAGCTTCTGGAACTTGGAACAAAGATCACATGCCCGGTTGTTGCCGTCCACGGTGACTATGACCCACACCCTTTCGAAGGAGTTAAAGAACCCCTTTCCAGGGTTTTGAAGGATTTCAGGTTCATCTTGCTGGATAAATGCGGGCATAAACCCTGGATTGAGAGAGAGGCAAGGGAAAAGTTTTATGATTTGCTTGAGGAAGAAATTCAAAAATAAAACCTTTACAGGCGCGGGATTTTTATGAATGTCCTGAACCCTAAAGTCGCTCTTTTCTTTCTCGCGTTCCTCCCTCAGTTTGTAATAAAGGAGCAAAAAGAGATATAAGAGATATTCATGCGCACGATCAAGTTCCATCTGCATCCAATACAAAACCGTTTATGTTACCGTGAAGCTGGGGAGGAATTGGACCCTCTGAAGACAATGTGATAAAGGTTACAGTGGAGATGAACGGAAAAAGAGAGATGCTGGAATTGAAAAATGTAAATAGTCCTTTATCTGAAACCCAGCATGAACAATTATACAGGGCTACGTATCTTATGGAGAATTTCCTGGGATTAAAAATTTCATATATTTTGAGGTGAATTTTTTAAATTCTTCGACCCCTATTACAGGGAAAACTTCAACACGGCACAAATCGGTAAATAATAAATTGTAAGCTGTATAATCTTTTATGGACTCCACATCATATACAGTGACCACGCGCTCACCACCGGCGTCAAACCACTGGTTAACAACTTTCAGCCCTTTTGGATAACCCTCGTTTTCCACCTGATTCCATCTTTCATATAACTTAGAAACGTTTTCAAGTTCAAATGTTTTTATGTCCAATAAAAGCATGTTTTTCAATTCCGGAGTATGGGGATATTAATATATTTTAGATGTAGTAGACGTTATATATAGAGATATCGATTTTATATTATAGATAAATATTTTGAGGAAGAGGAGAATCTGAAAGATTAAATCAAAATATCGTTTTTAAGTTTTATAATTAAAATAGTTAAAACCTGGATTGAAGTTGCTGTATTATCAAATAAGACTTTACTGCACCATTCATTTCAACAGAAAATAAACCGTGTGGCTAGATGACCAAAAGTCAATTGATGATATAAAACAAAATAGTTAAATTTATCAGATTTAAGCTTAACTTTATGAATATGGAGCCTAATCTTACATTATTTCATGCCATCAATAATTTGGCTGGAAATAACTCCGCTCTCGATAATATGATGATATTTGCAGCACAGTACCTTATTTGTATTTTTGCTGTTTATCTTGTATATACATGGCTTGCAAAAAATGAATACAGGCAGGAATCAATGTTTGCCGGATATGCAGCACTTCTTGGCCTGGGAATAAATTTCATCATTACTTTATTCTATTTTCATCCGAGACCTTTTATGGTACCCACAGGTACACTCCTTATAGCTCATGCCGCCGAGTCTTCATTTCCATCTGACCATGCTACTATAATGTTTTCGGTATCTCTTATGCTCCTTACATTCAGAGATTTGAGGCGCAGCGGTGCTGTATTTTTCGTTCTTGCGTTCATCAGCGGGTTTGCAAGAGTTTATTCCGGCTTGCATTTCCCTATGGATATGGCTGGTTCTCTACTTGTTGCTTTGTTTTCGACTGGTATATTGCTTGCCCTGAAAGATTATCTGATTCCGGTTAATCGGATATTCATTGCTTATTTTGAAAATATTGAGAAGAAGATCACAAAAAGAAATCTTAAAACGTCCTGAAAGTTTTCAGAAAATATATTACCTGAACTTTTTTAAAAGGTCTCTGAATCTACATAAGTTGTGAAAGCCTGCAAAACAGCGTTGAAGATACGGAAGTTTTCATTGACTACGTTGCCCATTTTCTAACCAAGAAATGGATTAAAATCTCTTTTATAATTTCGATTCAAAAACGTAGTGAACCTCATCCCTATGCCAATTCCTTATTCAACGAAATAAGGTAATAATCATTAAACATATACAATGAATTAGTATTACTTGAGTTTAATTTATTGCAAAATAAGATTAAATAGTAAATTTAATATCATACATAATCAATACTTTTTTTCAAAATAGTAACAAATATTCAGACCAGAATTCTTTGCCGTTCCGGCACACAAAAATTTGGTCTCCAGTCACAGGCTCCGGAACAGTATCTCATAACTGGTCTGAAGACAGCTGTTTATTAAGGGTTTAAAGGGTGATCTGATGAAAAAAAATTCATGTAATGAATTGAAGAGAGGTGTTCTGTTTGTGGTCTGCTTTACCATGCTGGTCCTGGTATTTACAGCAGTTCCTGGACAGGCTAAACAGGCAACTGTCAGTTTAAGCATGCCTGAGCTGGTTAAAGGAAACACGGTTTATGCAACCATAAACGTCGAAAATGTTGAAAACCTTGATACAGGCCAGTTTGACCTTATATTCAACCCGGATGTCCTGAAAGTTGTAGGTGCCGAGAACGGGAGTATCGAGAAGACAGAAATACCGATAAAGTGGAGTTCGGTTGACAGCCAATCAGTCAGAGTGATTTTTAATCTGGAAGGTGTCACCGGGGTATCAGGTTCCGGAAAGCTTGCTAGCATCGGGTTTGAAGTTATTGGTGAAGGGGAAGGCGGTCTTCATATTTCCGACGGTCTTCTAGGGGATACCGAAGCTAACAGTATCAACACGGACTGGGGAATTACCGAAGCCGGTAATGTCAATCCAGATATGAGAGATGCCGAACCTGAAAATGTACAGAAAGCCTCGTCCGGTTTTGAGGCAGGACTTACAGTCATAGGTCTGAGTGTGGCTATGCATCTTACCAGGAATAAACAGAGGTGAACGGCATGAAAACAAAAGTTCTGACTGGAATAATCATTTGTTTGCTTCTGTTGACATTACCTGCGATTGCCTCTAGTTCTGAGAATTCATCGGGCTACATGGTCGCATCGGATTCTACTGCTGTATCTGAATCCACTCCTGAATCGAATATCAAGCTCAGTATCCTTGGAAATGCAAACGAAGACGGAACCATAGATATGAAAGACGCGGAGTACATAGAAAGCATCATACTGGGTTCAGGCAATCAAACGCAGTTTGCAGATGCTAATTGTGATAACAGCGTCAATATGCTTGATGTAACCAGAATAGAGCTTATCAATCTAGGAAAAGCAAAAGAACTCACGCTTGTTGATGGAGTTGGCAGGCAGGTTAACTTGACTCTGCCAATAAAAAATATTATTCCCACGGATTACCGTACTACAGAAGCACTGATTGCTCTTGGAACAAAGGATATGATAGTAGGGGTTGACCGAGCTTTCCATGAGCGTATGGCTGAGTTTGGGCTTTCAGACCTTCCTGATGTTGGAATGCATGGGCGATCAGTTGATTATGAAATGGTGTTGACCCTCAAACCCGATATAGTCCTCCTGCCCCTCTGGCAGGCGGATAATGCCGATACCATAGCTGAAAATCTTCCGAATACGGCTGTAGTTGTAATGGGCCTCTCCTCTAAAAAAACCATATACTCGGACTTGAAAACCATAAGTTTCGTTCTGGGAAAAGAAAATGAGGCAAATGAACTCATCAGCTGGATGCAGGGCTATGAGAATCTTGTAAAAGAGCGTACAGAAGGTCTTGAAGCTGAAGAGATGCCGTCTTTCTATTATGAATATATGTCTGAGCGGACTGAAAAATGGTGGGTGATAACTCCTGAAGACCACAGTGCAGGTCAGGTGGCTGAAGGAGTCGGAGGGCTAAATATTGCTAAAGGATTGGTAGGGACCTCCGTTGAAGTAGACCCGGAATGGATAATAGAACAAAATCCTGACTTCATGTTTGCAGACTTAATGAACGGCTATGATAGCGGCCCAGGGAAAACCGAAGAGGATATGAAAAACCTGCTGACAAAAGTCCTTTCAGGCAGGCCGGGATTCGAGAAAGTCAATGCTGTAAAAAATAATAACGTCTACCTGGTTGACAGGGACATTATCGGCGGTCCCCGATGGGTAATAGGGCGCATTTACTTTGCTAAATGCATGCACCCTGATCTTTTTGAAGATATTGACCCGGAAGAAATCCACAAAGAGTACCTCAAAAAATTCCATAACCTTGAGCTTTCAGGAACCTGGGCTTATCCACTTCCGGAGTGATGAAATATGGATCAAAAAGTTTCTCAAGAAGAAACATTTTCACCATTTGTTATTGAGGACCTTCCCGATATCGTACGCGGGCATGAGATCTGGGTTGAACACGGCATGCAGAATGTTTTATTCGGAGATTTAGTGATGTGCGACCTTTGCTTTGGGCATAATATGAAAAGTGACAAAGCAGTCCAGGCAGAAAAAGTGACTCCTGCTGTCTCCGGCACATGGGGAGAAAGTAACGCTGTTGAGGTCAGTACCGCAGAGGATCGCTTATTGATACAATTCACACCGTCCTTCGAAGGATATCATATTATTGGAGTAGAATACGATGGCGGAATCCTCAATCTGCCTCATCCTGGACTGGAAGGACCAAAGTATTATCGCCAGTATACAAAAACCATAATTCCAATAGGGAATTGTGAAGCAGAAGGGAATTTTCAGGCAAAGAAGAATTGTGAAGCAGAATACAATCTGACTGTTGGGCACGAACTGGAGATAGTCCCACAGGGTTACAGGCAGTATAAAGTCGGAGAGAACATTTTGTTGAAAGTATTGTATGATCAGCGCACACTGCCTGATGCAACAGTATATGGGATACATGCCGGCAATAGGGAGAATCCTATCGAAGTGACAACCGATTCTGAAGGTATGGTTGACATTGAACTGGAAAAAAGCGGAAAGTGGATGTTCAAGGTAGTATATGGGGACTCTGAAAAAAGCGTGAAGGACCTGTATGATAAAAAGATAATGACTGCAACTTTTACAATTATGGACGTAGGTGAGAATAAATGGAAGTAAAATCACAGGTAAAAGAATGGTGGGATACAGCAGAGCAGGACTATGATGCCATTGCAGCACATGGGGTCCATTCAAAAGAAGAAAAGGAACTCTGGACAGAAGTAATTACTCAGCTGCTGGGGACTGACCAGAAACTGAAAATTCTGGATATGGGAACAGGCACCGGATTTTTAGCACTATTGCTGGCTGAGATGGGATATGAAGTTACCGGAGCTGACTGGGCAAAGAGCAAACTGGAAAAGGCACAGGAAAAGATGGAGAGAGCCGGAAAATTCGTAAATTTTGTTGTAGAGGATGCAGAAAAACTCTCATTTGAGGCTGAGCAGTTTGATGCGGTTGTCAGCCGACACTTGATCTGGACACTGGCAAACCCGGGTTCTGCATTTAAAGAATGGGCGAGAGTGACAAAGCCCGGAGGAAAAGTCCTGACAGATATTCCGGCTAAACGTTCTCATCCCGGAAGCCATCATTTTGGGGAAGAGATCGGAAAAGAACTACCTTTCTACAACGGGGCTGACCCGGGTGAAGTTATCACCATGCTTGAAGCTGCAGGGCTTGTGAACGTATCTGTTAGAGTATTCAATAAAACGATGCTTGTGGAAGGAGAGAAATTATAAGCTACGGTAATAGCCATGGAACAGTATACATTGACCAAAGAAGAAGTAAAAATACAATATAATAAGGCAGTGGGAAGAAAAATACTTTTTATTTTCTTCCTTTTATCTGCAATAATTCTTATATCAGGCATATCCGCCTCGTTAGGGTCTGCAAACCTTTCTCTCTGGGAGATTTATTCTTCAATACTGCATAGGTTATTTCCAGCTTACTTTGAGTCAGGTGACCTTGCTGATGCATGTATATGGAACCTCAGGCTTCCCCGCATATTCATGGGAATCGTGGCAGGTTTCGGGCTTGGTATTGCAGGCTGTGTAACGCAGGCAATCCTCAAAAACCCGCTTGCAAGCCCCTATACGCTTGGCATATCCTCAGGTGCCAGCTTTGGGGCATCCCTTGCAATCCTTACAGGTGCGGGTATCATCGGGGGAGATTATCTAATTATAGGCAATGCATTCTTATTCGCACTGTTATGTTCATTTATAATCCTGGGATTATCAAACCGAAAGGGTGCAACACCTGAAACCATGATTCTGGCTGGCATTGCGATGATGTACCTATTTAGTGCGATGACAACTATCCTTCAATACTTTGGAGAAGCAGAAGCCGTAAAAGAAGCAATTTTCTGGGCAGTTGGAGACCTTGATAGGTCTTCCTGGCCCAAAATCACTATTATTATAGTCATGCTTACATTTTGCTTTTTCCTGCTCATGATAAAGTCGCTGGATCTCAATATAATGGCTGCAGGAGACGAAACCGCAAAAAGTCTTGGTGTGAATGTCAAAAGTACCCGGATTGCCCTTATGGCAGTGACAACTCTGCTCGTCGCATGTATTGTCTGTTTTACGGGAACAATCGGATTTATAGGCCTGGTTGCTCCCCACCTCACGCGCATTGCTGTAGGAGGCGATAACAGGTTTGTTCTTCCGATCTCCGGTCTTTTTGGCACTTTGCTGCTTATCAGTGCAGACCTTGTAGCGCGAAGAGTTATGGCTCCGATAATTCTTCCTGTCGGAGCAATAACTGCTTTTATGGGCGCTCCGATTTTTATGTATATGATCATGAAGAGAAAGAGGGAATTTTGGTAAGCTGAAGGTAAAAGCGCCATCACAAAAGCACGAGTATATGAAACGGATAAATGCCCAAAAAAAGAAGATTGACGACCATCTAACAGAATTCAAAGGCAGAGAAGGGTCAGAGCTGGGTTCATAGAAGCCCGGCAGACCACTTAAACTCTCTTCAAAAACTTAAAAATTGATTGAAAAACAGTTTTTTAATAATGTCTGACACTATTAATATCCTTAAAATATACAACATCGTGACATAATTTTTTAATCAAATTTTTCTCATGACTTACAACCAGTACTCCAATGTTTCTCTCTTTAACTATATCTAAAACCATATTCCAGATCTGAGCCTGAGTAATAGCATCCAGCATCGTGGTTATTTCATCGGCTATCAAATACCTGGTTTCAGAACCTAAAGCCCTCGCAAGAGCAAACCTTTGAAGTTCTCCTCCTGAAAGTTCATTGGGCCACCGATTAAGCCAGCTTTTTTTTATCCCGAAAGAATCTAAAATATCCTGTGATACATTACTCCCTTCATTCAAAATATCTTTCATTTTCCATTTTGGATTTACAGCCTTTTCAGGATGCTGAAAGACAAGCTGTACCGGGTTATATCCCTTAGTTAAGACTTCTTTTCCGTCAATACTTACTTTTCCCTGATAGTTATTTTCATAACCAGCCAGTATTTTACACAGGGTTGATTTCCCACTTCCACTATCCCCTATCAGGCCCAGTACCTTTCCGCGGTCCAGGGATATACTGACATCATTTAAAATCAAATTATTTCTTTTATACCCGAAACTGATATTCTCACCCTTAAGACACATTATTGCACCTCACCACTCCTCCGTTGACCTTTTTAAATTGAGGAATACCTTTAGAGCAAAGTTCATTCTTTTTAGAACACCTTTCATAAAAGATACATCCGTCAACCACTTCATCCTGCATTGGCTGATGCCCTTTAATTGCCTGGAATTTGTTCTGGGGAAGTGCATTCCAGAGTGCCCGGGTATATGGGTGTCTTAAATTCTCTCCATCATTTTTGAAATCCTTTACATTGGCTACTTCCAAAACAGTACCTGCATAGAATACTGCTATTTTATCGGATATCTTCAGTGCTGCCTCTATATCATGAGTTATAAGCATCACTGCACAGCCTTTGTTTGCCATGTCTTTGAAGTAACTCAGGGTTTCATTCAGGGTTTTTTCATCCAGACCAGGGGTTGGCTCATCTGCAATTATGAGCTTTGCAGAACTCATTACGGCCGTAGAGACCAGGACTCTTCTTGCCATGCCTCCTGATAACTCATGGGGGAACATCCTCTCAACATCAGGTTTTAAATCGTATTTCTGGAAAATCTCTCTCTGAAGCTTTTTCATTAGGCCTTCTTTCCCTTCTTCAACAGCTCCAATTACCTGATTGGAGATTTTCATTAAAGGGTCCAGGTAAGTTACAGATTGCGGAACAAGAGCTATTTCCTTACCTCTTAAGTCTTCTTTATTCTTTTGAGTAAGTTCCTGACCATCATATTCTATCTTTCCATCTAATTTTGCGTTTGAAGGTAATATTCCCAAAATCGCATGGGCTAGAAGACTTTTACCGGACCCGCTTGATCCTACCACAGCTAAAATCTCGCCTCTATTGGCTTGTATACTCAAATTGCAGATCACTTTTAACTCAGTTTGCCTGAGTCCGGAAGCATATTGAATGAAAGAAAGGGAAAGGTCCTCTACTTTTAATAGAGCTTCAGTCCCCTTCTTTCCTTTAGCATTTATTTCAGTTTTGTTTTCCATACTTATACCCTCTTCCAGATTTTAGGTTGTTAAATCATTTTCCGCTACATCCAGAGCAAATTTCTGGTGCGAAATCGGCACCCTTCAAGCAAAAAAACCTTAACCGATAGCCAGTGAAATTTACTTGTGTGAAATTTACTCGTGAGCATTTTTCGGATCCATCAACTTTCCTAAATTTTCTCCTATAAGATCAAATGCCAGGACAACAATCAACAGGGATAACCCCGGGAAGAAGGCAAGCCACCAGTATCCTGCCGAGAGGTATCTCATAGACTCTGACAAAATTATACCAATTGCAGGTTCGTGGGGTGAAAGTCCAAATCCCAGGAATGTAACTGAAGCTTCGTGTAAAATAGCATGTGGGAACAGCAAAATCGTACCGAGCAGTATCTGAGGGATTAAATGGGGGAGTATATGTTTTGTAGCTATCCACCACTTTGATTTACCAAGATTTCTGGAAATATGGATATACTCCTGGGTTTTTAGCTGCTTGATTTCTGCCCTTACAACCCTTGTCAGGCTTGTCCAGTGAGTTAATGCAACCCCAATAATAACTCCCTGTGCTCCTCCGCCCAGGCCTATGGAAATAAGGATTATTAACAGGAGGTGTGGGATTGAAAGAGCCAGGTCTACAAGCCAGGATACTAAAGAGTCAGCAGTCTTTCCTGCACTTGAAAGTAAGCCTAAAATTATGGTAAGCACAGCACTGATAAGAGAAGCAAAAGCCCCAATTACTATACTTAAGCCCAGTCCTTCCAGCGTTCTTGTCAGCATATCCCTCCCCATCCAGTCGGTCCCGAATGGATGTTCAAGTGAAGGAGCAAGGTTTTTGGAGCCAAAATCCGTGGATAAGGATTCGCCGTCTATAAAAAGGCTGGAAACCACAATTGCAAGCAATAAAAGGGACGTAAATCCTATTATTAGAAGCGTTTTTTGCCTTAAATTCAGCCCCCGGAATAAGCTTCTATTAACGTTTACAACAGCAGTACTCATATTGTTGACTCCTGTTGTTTTATCCTTGGGTCTATGAATTCATAGATAATGTCAGCAATCAGGTTTCCAACAAAGACAAATACTGCACTTATGAGAACTATTCCCAGAAGCAGCGGTACATCAGACTTTAAGCCTGCTGCTACTGTAGCCAGCCCGATTCCTTGATAGGAAAAGACCTGTTCAACCAGGACCGTCCCGCCAAACAGCTCGCTGAAACTTAAAAACTGCAGGGTAATGGCAGGAAGGGCAACATTTCTGATTCCATGCCTTAATACCAGGTCCAGACCTTTTTCGCCTCTTGCTTTTGCAAATAACACATAGTCACTGGACATGACTTCAATTAATTTTTCCCTGGTAAACATTGCAATCTGTGCAACTCCAAGTATACTCAAAGTCAGTGCAGGGAGGATTAAATGCTCTATCCGGTCAAAAAAAGTTACGTTCTCAGCCGTAACCCCTATGGGTACGCTTAAGCCTATAGGGAACCAGCCCAGCTGCACTGAGAATATCATCAGCAGGATCAGAGCCAGCCAGAATGTTGGAGTGGCGGTTAAAATGTAACAATAGGTTTTTATTGCCCGGTCAAACAATGTCCCTTTATGCATTCCGGCCGCGATTCCTAAAACGAAGCCTAAAATCCCTGAAATCAGCCACGAAGAGGCCATCAGAGCAAGAGACGCCGTAAACCTTTCTTTAATCACGTCAGTTACAGGCACCCTGTAAATCAATGATACTCCAAAATCCCCTTTGAGAAGACTTCCGGCCCAGTTCAGGAATTTCTCCTGTGGAGGGGTATTAACTCCCCAATATTCTTCAAGTTTTTCTTTGTGCTCCGCACTTACTGCCATTTCTCCAAGATAAGCTCGAACAGGGTCTATAGGCGAGTATTGAACGAGCATGAAACTTATAAAAGAAACTACAAGTAAGAGGCTTATTAGCCGAAGAATTTTTTTTCCTATAAAACCCGGTATTTTTGCATTGTCTAACACGTTATTCCCTCACATACAGTTATTATATAATAACTATATTTTATATAAAACATAGATATTATGACTAATTAATAGAAATTTCATACTCGAAAATAGAAAAAGGCTTTCATGATGTATTTTTACCATATCCTGCAGGTCCTTGCTTCAGGCAAAAAAGGTTAAATGAGTAATATTTTCAGTACCGTTTTATGACAATATATTACTCATGTGAAGCCGAACTGGATTCATCTACTCTTTTCCACTCATAGATATTTCCTAAAACATCCGATCCGGCATTCTTTTGTGGAGTTCCCATATCCAGGGTTTCATCTACCACATACAGATAATCCATTGTAACCAGCCATAACCAGGTTGCATCTCCTGCAGGCCCGTAACCCGTATTTCCATCGTATGCGGCTAACTGCCAGTATTTTGTGGCCTCGTCCTGGCCTGAAGACCTTAAAGCCAATTCTAAATATCCGTCTACAACAGGGTTACTGTAAAGTCCCGGATTTTTGTAAGTATCATCCGCTTCCTTACTGTGGTACTGCTGGTATAAATTGAAGGTATCTAGGCTGCTGTAGGCGTATAAGACAGCTGAACTATACTGGTTAGCGTATATTTCATCCCAGTTTGTGCCTTTAAGGTTTATTTTTATACCTAATTTTTTAGCCTGTTCACTTACAGCTACTGAAAGAGCCTGCCTTGTCTGGTCCGATGAAGAATAGTACAGGTCAAATTCTGCCCTTGTCCCGTTCTTTTCCCGAATTCCATCTCCATCAATGTCTTCCCACCCTGCATCTTCAAGTATTTTTCTGGCTTCTTCGAGATTTGAGTCATTGATTTTAGCTTCGGGGTTTCCAAAT
>DUGS01000119.1:9624-11949 GCA_013331265.1 Methanosarcina sp. | reverse complement strand
CCGCTCTCTGCAAACTCAAGGAAGACTTTGAGGGCTTTGAGCCCGAAAGATGAGTTTTCATCAAGGGGAAGGTCTCTTGAAGTGAAGTTTGAAAAGACAACACATTTTTCCCTTGCCCTTGTTATAAGCACATTCAGACGCCTTTCTCCCCCTTCACGGTTAAGAGGGCCGAAGTTAAGGGAAAGTTTCCTGTTATTATCAAAACCGTAACCCACACTAAGCAGAATTACATCTCTTTCGTCGCCCTGGATGGTTTCAAGGTTCTTTACAAAGAAATGTTCACCCCTGTCGTTTCCTGAGTTCAGTTCAACACCGGGGTTTACTTTCAGGAGGGCTTCGACCTCTTCCTGGATAGCCTCCTGCTGTTTAATATTAAATGTGCCAACCCCAAGGCTCTTTCCCGGATACTTCTGGAAATGTTCAAACACTGCCCTTGCAACAGCTCTCGCTTCTATCCTGTTTGCCCCGCTCTTGCCCCTGTCATAAGCGGCGTCAGGGATGTAAACGAACTTCAACCCAAGGCTTTCATCTTTCTGCATAGGGGAAGGGTAAACGTAAAGGCGGTTGTCATAAAATTCCTGGTTTGAGATTGCGATCAGAGACTCATGCCTGCTCCTGTAATGCCAGCGCAGGGTCTTTACCGGGAAACTGCGCTTGCAGACGTTCAGGATGCTTTCCATGTCCCCTGCTGGAGTGTAATCATCAGGTTCATTTTCATGAGAATCGACAACAATATCGAAGAAGTCGGTTGGAGGAAGCTGTTTTGAGTCTCCCATTACAACTACCTGCTTTCCGCGCAGGAGCGCACCGACAGCATCTTCGGGCCTGACCTGACTTGCCTCGTCAAAGATGATAACATCGAACCTTGTGCTCCTGGGGTCAAGGTACTGCGCAATGGAAAGCGGGCTCATGAGGAAGCAGGGTTTTATTTTCTGTATGAGGCCCCCTGCCTTTTTCATTAGGGTGCGGATAGGCATATGCCCGCGTTTGCGGTTGAATTCATTGAGCAAAATTCCGGCTTCTGAAGCCCTTGATGCTCCTGATGTCAGCTTTGGGGTGTCCCCATAAGCAGTACAGACAATCCTCTGCCTGTTTTCAAGCAGGACTTTTTTGTCAAGCTCGATAAACTTGCTTATCTTGCCTTCATGCAGTTCCCGGATAAAAGCAGATAGTTCGGGCCTTTCCCTGAAAGCCCGATGGAGCATGTTTTCTGCATAGTTTCCTTCAAAAGCAGGGATCATATCCTCAGGTTCTATTTTTCCGGCTTCTATGTCCTCAAGCATAGGGGAAGCGAGCGTTTCAAGGCAGGCCTGCCTGTATCCCAGGTACTGGCCCCACAATACAAGGGAAGAAGTCTCATCTTTCCATTTAGTCACACGCGTTTTTAACTGGCTGAGCTTTACAGCTTCAATATCGCCGAACATTTTCTCATAATCTGCCCCTATGAGAGTGCCGAACTTTTCAAGGGAGAGGGTAAAAGCTTCTTTTGCTGCCAGGACGTCGTTTACTGCAGATTCAACGGATACCGGGTCAACTCCGCTACCAACCAGCCTGACCGACCTGTCAGTTAAAAAGCCATCTTTGATATTCCTCCGGAAAGGAACTATCCATTTACAGTAGTCTTCCAGAAGGGCAGAGTCGCTCTCAAATCCCTTCCAATATTCCCAGAAGAATTTTTTCCCGCTTATTTCAGCCCCTTCAAGCTCAGTCTTGCGTGCCTTACATTCGGAAACACAGGCAAGGTCGAGAAGGATTTTGCTGTCTTTTAATGGTGCCCCTGAGATATAACAGGCTGAAATCTCCTTTTTTAATTTTCTGTACCTGGAATTAAAAACACTGAGAAGTTTGCCAGATACGTTTTCAAATTCTGAGGCATCAAAATCGAAAATAGAAGGATGGAAAGTTTTGTCCACAAAGGTTTTCAGTTCCCTGTACTGTCTGACCTTTGATACAAGGGCTTCTGCTTCGGATGTAAAATCCTCAGAGTCCCATTCATGGTTCTGGAGCAGTTTTTCAGGCAGGGGTTTTGATTTGCCGACAAGTTTTGCAGCTTCGGTTATGCCGGCAATATCCTTGAGTGCCTGAGGCTTTGCGGTTGCAGAGATATCGTTGAGGGTTTTTATTGCCTTTTCAAGGTTTTCAAAAGCAAAAGCGCATTCGTCTGCAACAGCCCCGATCTCCCCCAGGTCGGAAGGCAGAACAAGTCCTGGCTCACAGCCGTACCAGGTATTTTTCCGGACCGGACCGAGAGCGGGAAGTACCTGCCCCATTTTTTCCAGAATAGATTCAGCTTCTACCCAGGCTGCAGTTTCCCAGGCATCAGGG
>DUGS01000119.1:9036-9469 GCA_013331265.1 Methanosarcina sp. | reverse complement strand
AGGCTGCAGTTTCCCAGTCATCAGGGTCCTGAAACTTAAACCGGGGCATTTTCAAGCCCTTTGATTCAAAATAAATCCTGTTCTTTTCCTTTACCCCGTAAAGTGAATAGAGGCTTGGATAGATCTTTCCTGCAGGCTCCCTGAGTGTTTCTGCATACCCATCGAGCTCCTGTTTGAGTTTTTCAAGCTCGTTAAGGTCCCTTTCAGCACTGATAGCAGGAGGTTCTTCCCGGTTAAGGGTTTTTTCCAGCTCTTCCAGTACGGCTTTTTTCCTTGTCTGGTGGCTGTGGACCTCAAGGCAGAGCTCTCCAAGTCCGGCATTATCGAGCCTGCTCTTTACCACCTGAAGGGCAGCCATCTTTTCACTCACAAAGAGTACGCTTTTGCCCTGAGCGAGCAGTTCTGCAATCGTGTTTGCAATGGTCTGGGACTT
>DUGS01000119.1:1028-8899 GCA_013331265.1 Methanosarcina sp. | reverse complement strand
AGGAAAAGACCTTGTTTGCAATGGTCTGGGACTTTCCTGTGCCTGGAGGCCCTTCCACAACAAGGTCTTTTCCTGCTTTAACATCCTCAATGACTGCTATCTGGGAAGAGTCTGCATCCATTATATGGTATGTATCTTTTGCCGAAAGTTTAAGGTCGACTTCCTCTTCCTTAAATCCCTGGACCTCACATTCAGGCTCTTTGGGGTTGAACACTTTCTGTATAAGGGGATGCTCTGCAGGAGGCATGTCCTCAGGCCAGGTTGCAGGATCCAGGTCTTTATACATTACGAATTTTCGGAAGTTGAAAAGGTCCAGGCAGACCTCCGGAATGACCTTCCATTCAGTTTTTTCGCGAGTCGCCGCAAGCACTGCCCTGAAGTATTCCTGTATCCCGGAAGCATCTTCAGGCATCTCGAATTCTGGAATCTCTATCCCGAACTCTTTCATCTTCGCCTGAAGAGTAATAGAGGTGAAAACCTCGTCCCCTGTCCACTGGATTCCGAAATTTCTGCCTTTTCCTATCCTTTTGAGTTCAACTGGGACCAGGACAAGTGGGGCTCTCGGGCTCTTTACTGAAGATTTGGTTTCACTCCACTGCAAGAAGCCCATTGCAAGATAAAGCACAGGATAGCCCTGCTCTTCAAAAATAGAATTTGCCTGGTTATAAACGTAAAAAAGCTTCCGGTCAAGAGTCTCATTGTCATCCGGAGTTTCAAGAACCGTCTCGGAGCGGGAATTCTGATTTTTATTCTTTTCTTCGGAAGTAAGGATTTTTCCTATTGTTTTTAGAAGGCTGTTTTCATTTTCCGCAGCATCGTCTTCTTCCCCGTTTTCAGCCTTTTTGCCTCTTTTGGGCCTGGTTTTTGTTGCCCTGAATTTCATCGACTTTTCCTGAAGAACAAAAAGGTCATAGACCTCCTCCGGAGTTCTGTCCGTGATTGAAATTGTCCTTCTCGGGGAAGGGCGGTAATTAAGAAAGTTATTCCGAAGGGATAAATCAAGCAAATTCTGCCTTAGTGTTTCCAGTTCCTTAACTACATCTACCATAAAATACCAGGCCCTGTTCAAATATTTTATAAAATATATTATGATACAGATAAGAATACAGGATAGTTACTAATAAATTTTGCTATGTCTTACTAGAAATAAAGCTTTAAATGGGCATAAAATCTCTCGAAACCTGAAAGAGTCATCTAAACATCTCATTTAATTCCGAAAGAATATTGTCCAGTAAATATGATACTGTTAAATATTGATGAGAGAGTATAAAATATTTTACCAAACATCTGCAATTTTATTTATACTTCTATTTGCTCTACCCTATTGCTCAGCATTATATACTCCTCTGAAAAAGAACTATGTAAGTAGTGTAAGTGGGTGTATATTAGCTGTTTGAAATTATATGTACAATCAAGGAAAATACATTTGAAATTATTTATCTGTTATTAAATTTGTTTGTAGCTCCTGATTAACCGATCATATTATTCAATAATCTCCGAAAATTGAGTCCTTAAATCATTCGTTTTTCTCTTCAAGGTCTACTGGATTCTTCGTTTTCCTCGGGAACTGAGTTTTAATTTACAGATAATTATAAGCGCCCCCGTCAGATCGTCTGGCGGCTCTACACAAAATAAAAAAGAAGAAATTTGAAAATTAGCAAAAAACAAACATAGGAAAAGATTATTTTTTAGAGACATCTGTTTTGGAATCGTTTCAGGTATAATTTTATATAAGTTATATTTTCAGAATTTTTGACAGAATTCTATTATTCTCATTTATTGTTTTCACATTCTTGTAATTGTTTTTAACTTATCTCTTTCTCTCTGGCATGAAAGTGCTATTTAGTACTTTCATTAATTTAGTACTTTCATTATTTTGTGCCTGTTATTAGAAGAGTTTCATGTGCGTTTTTTGAGAAAGGCCGCTCGCCTTCGTCGAGCGTACAAGAAAGGTTAGGTATAGCGAATGACGTTGCATTGGTTAAAAGTTTCAGGTTTTACTTTCTTCCCCCAGGCTCATAAGGAGAGAACTCGCAAGAATAAGGACGCATCCCAGCAAGGTGCTCCTGGAAACCGGGTCGTTTAAAATTAAATAAGCAAAGAAAATTGCACTTACGGGCTCAAGCAGGGAGATTATACTCGCGTTCTGGGCTTTCACATGCTCAAGTCCTGTGAAATAAAGAATGGAGCCGATGGAGGTTATCACTACTCCTAAAAAGAGAAGGACAGGCAGGTTCTCAAGCAGAGCTGCGGAAGATATCTTCGACATCAAAGGTAGGAGAATTATGAGAGTCACGCCTGTTGAGAGAAAAAGCTGTTCAAGGCCTGAATATTCATCCCTGAGATAGCGTGAGGTCATAATTATACAGGCGTAAAAAAAGCCTGAAAAAAGCCCCATCAGCACCCCGAATAAATACCCAGAGCCAGTGTCTGCCGTACCGGAAACAAGATTTTCGGGACCTACGACCACCACTACCCCTACAAGGGAGAGTGCAAGGGCGGCAAGGTTTTTTGTGCTGATTTTTTCTTTAAGGATAACAGGAGCGATAAGCAGGACATAAAGAGGAGCCGTATAGAGCAAAAGCACTGACATCGAGACTCCTGTAAAACTCACTGCCGTGTAATTAGAGATCATAACTCCGGCATGCCAGGCTCCAAGCAGCAGCAGGGCTTTTCTTTTTCCTCGAAGTCTTATTTCTGAGAGTTTTCCTCTGGCTGCCAGATAAATGGCAAGAGCCAGAAAACCAAGAAGAAGCTGGCAAAAAACAACTGGGCCGGCATCCATATCTTTTATGAACAGGAAAAAGATACCTGCAAACCCGTAGATAACGGATGCAGCAATAACCTGAGCATTTGCTTTTATGTACCTGGACTCCATGACCTCTGCAAATAAGGGTTTCTGTTAAATAATACTTTCTGGAGTTTGGTAAAAGTATGGACGGAAATCAGGATGGAAGAACGCTTTAAATGATAGGAATCCTTCAGAATTTTCATAACCACTCTCTGTTATGCTTTCCTGTAAAAAAACCCTATTTTTATGTGGCTCTTTTCTATTCAACATCTTTTCTCAAAAATAATTGAGCCAAAAGAAATATAAAGGGTAATATAATAAAAAATATTTAAAAGTTACGAATTGTATCCTATACTAAAAGTGTATTCAATATAAATATTCTTCGAATTCAATAGTGACCTTCTTTGAATATATATAAATAAAAAAGGGGAAAAAATGAAAAATAGAATATATTTTTTAACAATTTTAATTTTTATTTTTATAATATCTATTTCAGCTACTGCATCAGCAAGGGAAATTACGGTAGATGATGATTCGGGAGCTGATTTTGTATCAATTCAGGATGCTGTGAATAATTCCGTACCAGGGGACACAATAATCGTGAGACCCGGAACTTATACTGAAAACGTTCTTGTTAATACAACAGGGCTAACTATCAGGTCAGAATCAAATAATGGCGCTGTGCAGGTAAAACCCCTGGATGAAAATGCAAGTACCTTTCTGATAGAAGCTGATAGTACAACGATCAGTGGTTTAAATATAACCGGACCCAGTAAGAATTATGATAAAGATGCAGTCTTCGTTTATGGTGATATGAATAAGTTGACAGGCAATACCATTGAAAACGGTTCCATTGAACTGGGACCTGAGGGCTTAGGCAATATAATAGCTGAAAATAAAATTTCTGACGCCGAAGAAGGTATACATATTTCCTGCTGTGGGAGAGATACTAATGTAGTCTCAGATAATATTATTTCGAATTGTTCCACTGGTATCTATGAATTTGATCAGGGAGCAGATATTCGTAATAACAGGATTACTGACTGCCATAACGGAATTGCGCTTACTATTGGAAGTTCAGGAGAAATTGACAATAATACAATATTAAACTGTGATGTAGGGATTCGTTTAGGAGAAGGTTCTTACCCTACCATAATCAACAATAAAATAATGTACTGTGTAGATTGTGGGATTTTTGGTGAGTATAACGAAGGCGGTAAACGGATCTATAACAATTATTTTAACAACACTCAAAACGTAAGGTTTGGAACTGGCGAAGGGGGAAATACCTGGAACAATTCACTTACTTCAGGCACTAACATTGTTGGGGGCCCTTACATTGGAGGAAACTTCTGGGCAAAGCCAGATGGAACGGGATTTTCCCAGACCTGCGCGGACGTGGACGGGAATGGAATTGGAGACCTGCCTTATAATGTCTATGAGAATGATTACGACTATTTACCTCTTGCATCTATGTCCAGCTCTCAAAATTCAGTAACCCCAACTGCCAACTTTACAGCCAGTGTCACCAATGGTATTGCACCTCTCTCAGTTAAGTTTACCGACAATTCAGAAAACGCAACAGTGTGGAACTGGGACTTTGGGGATGGAAATACCTCGACAGAGCAGAACCCAACGCATATTTACCCAGAACCCGGAAACTATATTGTTAACCTGACAGTCAGTAACTCAAACGGTTCAGACTCGAAGTTAGCTACAATAACTGTTTCAGAAAAAGCTGTACCAGTACTTCCTGTTGCAAACTTCAGCAGCAATTTGACCAGTGGGAATGCTCCTCTGACTGTCCAGTTTAGTGACCTTTCTCAAAATGCAACTGGATGGAAGTGGGACTTTGGAGACGGAGCTAATTCAACCCTTCAAAATCCAATTCATACCTATTCTGCAGCAGGAAATTATGTTGTTAATCTGATTTCAAGCAATGCAAACGGAACTTCCTCAAAAACTGCTACAATAACCGTGCTGGAAAGCGGTTCTGGAGACAATGGCTCAGGTGGAGGAAGCAGCCACAGTAGCGGAGGAAGCAGCCGCAGTAGTGGAGGAAGTGGTGGTGGTGGCGGAGGTTCTCCCGAACCTGCAAGAAACGTTAAGGTTAAAGAAATCTCCCAGACCTTTATCACAAATGGGAAAACTGTGAAGTTTGACTTCACTAAGAATGCTACTTCTGTCGTATATTTGAGCTTTGGCTCAAAGAAGACCGCTGGCAAGACAACAACTACTGTTGAAATGCTTAGAAACAAATCTACTCTTACTCCTGATTCACCAGAAAGCGATGTCTACAACTACCTTAATATCTGGGTCGGAAACGGCGGGTATGGAAGTAATGAAAACAATCTTGAAAACGCGGTTATTTGCTTCAAGGTGGAAAAATCCTGGATGCAAGATAAAAGCATCGATAAGTCGTCAATAACCCTGAACAGGTATAATAACAAAAAATGGAATGAACTTCCGACCTCTTACATCAAAGAAGACGATAAATACCTGTATTTCACAGCAGAAACCCCTGGATTTTCTCCATTTGCAATAACAGGTAAGACAAAAGCAATCGGGACTGAAACACAGTCAGCTGTGGATGATAAACAAAATAATGCTGGAAATACAACAGCAAACACCGACCAGACACCTGAGAGAGCTCAAAGCTCAAACACTTCTGGGAAAGAAGGCTTTAATACGTCTGATTTAATACGAGCTTCTGTTATCGTTTGTCTGCTCTGTCTGATGAGCGTGTTCTTGTTAAAAATGAAATAAAAAGGAGTGAAAAATGCAAGTAATGCAGGGTCTTTGATCAAACATGGGAGATAGACAGATTTACCTTATTAGCCAGATTTAAAATCTGTCTTTCTGCCCATTTTTGATTATTCTTTCCACCACCTTTTTTCTAACTCGCAGATTTTTTATGATAAAGAAGAGTCAGGCTTTGAAACCTTATTTTTCACTCCAATTATCTTCACAATTACCATGCTGATCTCAAAAAAGATTACCATGGGCACGGCAACCATCATCTGGCTGAAGACATCTGCTCCAGGAGTAACAGCAGCTGCAATAACCATGACAAGGACATAGATATGCCTGCGGTAGGTCACAAGAGTACTGTATTTTACAAACCCGTTTCGTGTCAGGAAAGTAAGCACTATCGGGAGTTCAAAGACCAGACCGAAGATAGCTGTCGTTGTTGCTATAAATGAGATGAACTTAAAGATTGAATAAGTTGCAGTCACTCCTGAACTTTCTGCATCCATATAAAGGAATTTAAGAAAGAGAGGCAGCATGAGGAAGTAAGAATACGCAACCCCAATGACAAACATTAATACAACCGCTATGCTCAGGAAAAATAACTGGCCTTTTCCAATAGATACAGGAATTTTAATTGAATACTTTCTTGAAATAGCCCGATAAGTATAGAATGCAATAATAGGCAGGGTAAAGAGCAGCCCCATTATGATAGAGAGCTTAAGCTCAAGCATCATTACTTCCAGGGGAGATACATAAACCAGCTTTGCACCTTCCGGCAGGAGGTCGGTTTTCATTCTCTCGATCAGGGGACCGGTAAACTGAAAGGACACAGTTATGCCTGTGAGAAGAACTGCGGCTATCACAAGCAATTTAGTTCTCAGGGCCACCAGGATTGCACTTAAATTTTCAATAGCTTCAGACATATAGAGTACCTATCCGGAAAAGCAAAAAGAAATTCGAATCTTAATTCATAGAACCTTTACCCATTTCATGGATTTATATCATCAACTTTCCTTTTCCTATTTTTGTTTTTTCCTTTCGGTTTTATCCAGTTTTTTCAATGAATCTTTTCTATTTTTTCAGAAATTGCCAGTTATTCAGGAAATAACTTAATTAGTGTAAATCATAATTCCCCTTACATTTCCTGACCGATTATACTGGATTATTTAATATCTTGGTTATTATATAATGTGTGAATTATTATATTGTCCGGAACCATACTATAATGATTTAAATACTATAAATATTCAGGTATGTAACTACAGGTATTATACATATATTTTCGATATGTACTTTAATTTCGATATGTACTTTAAGAGAGAATACAGAAGATCGTAAGACATCTGCAAGGAATATCTGCAAAAGCGCTTCCAGGTTAAGAACGAATAATATATCCCGATATAAATATATTTAGGTACGTGTAAGTAAGAGCGGAAATACAATGGACTCACAGCAAACAGGCAATGTTAACCCTTCCACAAATGCATCCGGGAAGAATTCATACGCAACCGGTGTCCCGGGAGATATTGAAGAACCCGTTATGGCCCACCTGTTCGAGCTCAGGAACCGGTTAGCTATCGTTTTAATCTGGCTCTTTATTGGAATATTTATTTCGTTTCCATTTTCGGCTAGAGGAATGCTGCTTATCTGGAGAGAGTTCATAGGTCCCGGCCTGATCATGTCATCATATACTCCTCTTGAATGGACCTTTGCCCGCCTTAAACTCTGCCTGGTATTTGCCCTTGCAATTTCAATTCCATTGTTCTTTTACCAGCTTTACAGGTTTGCAGCCAAAGGGCTTTATCCGCATGAAAGAAGCTTCTTCCTCAAAGTCATCCCTGCATCTTTCCTGCTTTTCATCCTTGGGACTGCAATAGGCTACTTCCTTGTCCTGCCTGCGATGTTCAAATATATTCTCTTCTATTCGGGAGATATGGCTACAGCACAGCTTTCAGTCCATAACACTCTCTCAGCCGTGACCACAATCCTGGCAGGTTTCGGAGTTGTATTCCAGCTCCCCCTACTCGTGGTCTTTGCAGTGAAAATGGGACTTGTACAATACCAGACCCTCAAAAAACAAAGAATTCTTATCTACAGTGCAATTATGGCTTTTTCTCTTTTCCTTTCCCCGGACCCTACTTTCATTGCCCAGATTGTTGTGGCGATCTTGCTGGCAGTCCTCTTTGAGTTCAGCTTGCTGTTGATCCGGCTATTTTAAGAACAAATTTAAGAACAAATCGGTGATTTGATGGAATAAGTTATATCTAAAGAACCATCATCTAAAGAACTATCAAAAGAACCTTCCTTTTTTAAAAAAGGAAGGTTCTTT
>DUGS01000119.1:710-863 GCA_013331265.1 Methanosarcina sp. | reverse complement strand
AAAGAACCTTCCTTTTTTAAAAAAAATTGAGATAAAGCCTGTCCACAAACTGTTTTAAAAGAATTTTTATATTTGGTTGCTAATAGTAACCAGCAATGATAGGTTCTAACGAACTGCTAGTGATCACAATTGCTGCTCTCTTTCTCTTTGGGC
>DUGS01000119.1:433-702 GCA_013331265.1 Methanosarcina sp. | reverse complement strand
GGAGAATTTAAAAAAGCCCAGCGCGCCGCTGAGCTGGAGCTGACTGAATTCGATGCCTACACCCGAAATGCTGGAAATAAAGCCAGGGAAAAAGAGGAAGATAAGGAGAAGCTCGAAGTTAGCCCCACAGAAGACAGGAAAGAGATAAAAGATAGTGAAAATAACAATAAGGAAGCAAAACCCAATCCTCTTAATGCACTGGAATGCAGTTCCTCTCTTCCGGACCAGGGAAAAACTCCTGATAATCAAAACACTGGAATGAAATAAAG
>DUGS01000119.1:0-140 GCA_013331265.1 Methanosarcina sp. | reverse complement strand
GAAAAGACTTAGCCTAACTTAAAGATATTCAGTTCATTCACTTACATATTCAGGCAATTTTACATTACTTATATTTTACATTACTTATATAATTATTAACGTCTAAGTTTTACATTATTAAGGAAAACGAAAAGCTTGAG
>DUGS01000012.1:8108-8480 GCA_013331265.1 Methanosarcina sp. | reverse complement strand
TGATCCACTGCCTGATGTATCTATCACATTTCCATTCGGAGTGATCCATATTTTTAACAGCGGTTCCGTTTCATAATTTGGCGTAAGTCTGGCTACCTGGATCGGCTGCTTTGAAGGGACATCGATAAGAAACAGCTCTACATCATCATTGTTTTTTATATCCATGCCCCATATGTTTCTCGCATCAATTGTCAGTACCTCCCCGAGTCTCCAGATATTTTCGTTTCCGAGTCCTTCGAAGATCATCTCAGAAGGGTATGCGTATTTTTCCCCTCTGAAATTAAGCAGGATCTCACAGTCTTTTGCGTTAAGAAACTCCCCACCGCTGTGCTTCAGGTAAATCTTATTTTCCGAGCTGTCCATCCATGCCTG
>DUGS01000012.1:6594-7877 GCA_013331265.1 Methanosarcina sp. | reverse complement strand
TCTTTTGTAGTCCCTGTGCCGGGAGTTTTTTGCATGAAAACACCTTAAACGAACATTGTAAAGACTACATAGGTGATTATCATCATGCTGACGCTGTACTTCAGGCCCATGTAAATTGAACCCTGGCCCATCTTTCCGGCAATAAGTCCGGAAGCAAAAGCCTGGACAAGTGCCGAGTGGTACATGAGCATGGTATACTCCTGTATGTTGAAGTAGCCGTTTCCGATTCCTCCATATCCCATCCCCTGGGAAGAACCTTTAAACGAGGAGCTTTCAGGGAAAAAGTATACAGCCAGGACGTAAACTATGAACAGGAAAACAAAGAAAGAAACGTAGATAGTTACGACGTAGACAACCATCTCAGAAGAGCGTTCCCTTTTCAACCTTTCCTCACTTTTGACCTGTTCTGCGGTAATGGATAGCACACTTTTAAGATCGCTTGTAGATTCATTTGCTTTAATAAGGGTATGGAGAATTCGGCTTGATGAAGCAGTTCTGATATTATTCTCCATTTTAATCAGGGCTCTTGAAGCGGAAGTCCCCCATGAGAGGTCCTCCTTTAATTTTTTAAGCTCTTTACTGAGAATCCCCATCTTGGATTCTGCCATTATTTTTAAGGAATTACACAGCAAAAGTCCTGAATCGTTCATGCTTGACAGGTTCCTCAGAAAGTCAGGCATTCTTTCGTCAATCTTCCTCATCCTCCATGCCCTTATCTCGTAAAATATGATGAAGGGGATGAGTGCAATGACGATGAAAATGACAATGTAGTCATCAATTGCGCTGATAAACTGGACGCTGCTATCGCTGATGTGGGCAAAGTTCGGATTCCAGTGGAAGTTAAGATTGATGCTTTTTTTAAGAGTCTCGGGAAGGTTGGCAAGATAGTAAAACCCAAGAGGAATTCCGAAAAAAAATGTATATCTTGGTTCATCACGGATAGTCCTGTACGGGTTAAAAACCAGGTCCCTGATGTTGTAAAGCTGCCTGTATAGCTTTAACTTTTTGTCCCTCTTTTCTTCCTCTTCTGCAGTGATATTTGAGCTGAGTTCCGGGATATCGGAAAGGTTTATAGGATAATCAGGAACCTCGCCCTTTTTCGGGCTCATGGAGAGTTCTCCCACTGTGTCAAGAAGCACTATGAAAAGCAGGGTTGCAAGAGGTGTTATAATGTAGATTAGCATGTAAAGGATCTGGGCTGAAGCAGGCCTGAAAAACTGCAGTACTACGAGTGTTGTCATAATGAATAACGGACCTGCAACAAGCACGGTCACATAGACCTC
>DUGS01000012.1:1555-6301 GCA_013331265.1 Methanosarcina sp. | reverse complement strand
ACCAGGATTAATCCATCAACAAAATCCTTGAAACGTTCCGAAGGAGTACGTTCCTTGGCTGCTTTAAGGGCGCTTATAAAATCCTTTCCCAGGTAGTCCATATCCCTCACAACATAGGAGATTTCTTCCGCGCTTGTGCCGAATATATGGACATACTTGCTCAAAGACCTGAATACATCATAAATCGACATGCCTCCCTTTGTAAGGGCGTACATGTAAGTTACCGCCGGCAGCATAGACTTATCAATGCAGGCTTGCCGGATATTTGCCTGAAAATAAGGATAGATATATGCAACGCCAAAGACGATAAGAAAACTTATAATGAATGACAAAATCGCGACTAAGATAGCAAGCAAATAAAGGTACTCTCCTGCAAATCCTGCCCTTGTGGAATCCACAAAAAGGCTGAGCCGGGAAACAGGGTCTTCAAAGGTTTTCAGCCCGAGCCATAACCCAAAAAGTCCTCCTATTATGCCTGCAAATATCGAATACATTAAAGCTGATGCAAGGTACTGGTCCACTGACATTGGGATATGAGAGTGGCGCATCTTTACTTTGAGCTCCTGGAAGTCCTCCTTCCTATTATAAAAGAAACTCCCAAAAGCTCTGTATGCCAGTTCGTCCACAGAAATGTAATTCATGCTCCCCCTCTTAAGCAACCATATCCTGTATCATGCCCTGTAAGGTGTCGTTTTCTATAGCTTCCACAACCATTTTCGGATAACTCTGATAGGCCTGCACCACAAGGGATACCTGGATGTAGCTCCTCATATTCTTTTCATAAAGGTAAGTAAGGATCTTTCTCCGGTTCTCGGTCTCGTTTCTCAACTGGCCTGAATCCCATCCTCTAACGTGCATAATCTCCTGCATGATATGGGAGTCCCCAACTTTCAGGAAGCCGTCTTCAGAAGGGTCCCAGTTGAAAAGCTCGTTTACGCCAAGGTCTCCTGTCTCAGGGTCAACGTTAAGGATTTCTACAAGGCTCCTTGTTCTCCTGACCCTTTTCTCTTCTATGTACACCTGTTCCTGAATACAGAGCACGTCAAGCGATTGCAGCATAATATGAGGCACATTTATGGGCTCGTGTGTAAGCCTGTTTATAACAGTCTGCACATCTCCTGCGTGCATTGTCGAGCTTGTTGCATGCCCTGTTGACATTGCCTGGAAAAGAGTACGGGCTTCATCACCTCTCACTTCCCCCACAATTATGAAATCTGGGCGCTGTCTCAGGGCAGCCCTTAAGAGGTCGTACATGGAAACTTCTCCTGTAGAATCTGCGGCAAAACTCTCTCTTGCAATACCCGAGACCCAGTTGTTGTGGTAGAGTAAGAGTTCCCTTGTGTCTTCTATGGAAACTATTTTGGCTGTGGAAGGCATAAAAAGAGATGTGGCGTTAAGCATTGAGGTTTTTCCTGAAGCCGTCCCTCCTGCAAAAAGCATATTATAGCCGTTTTCAATGACCAGCCAGAGATATACCAGCATTTCCATATCGCACGTCTTAAAGCCTAGCAGGTCTATAGGAGTTATCGGATCTTTTCTGAACTTACGGATGGTAAAAGAACTGCCTCGGGGAGTGATTTCTCTTCCTAACATCGCCTGAAGCCTTGACCCGTCCTGAATTGTTGCATCCACGATTGGCTGGCTAACAGAGATGTGCTTGTTATTTAGCTGGCACATCTTGATTACAAGGGAGTCAAGCTCTTCTTCTTCAAAAGAAATATTACTTTCAATATTCAGATATCTAGTATGATAAATATAAAGTGGAACTCCTACACCGTCACATGATATGTCTTCAATATAAGGGTCATAAAGAAGAGGATTGATTTTTTCATAACCAAGCAGGTTTCTCCTAAGATAATACATTATCTTGTGAATTGTTGAGGCTGAAATCTCAGCTTTGTAACGTTCAAGAAGGAAAAGTGTTTTATCTACAAGGAGTGCATCTTTTTCTATTCTGGAGGTTGTAGGATTCAAAACCAGAATATCCTGAAAATCCTCATAGAGCCTCTCAAGCAGCTCTTTTTCAAACTTTGTCAGGGCAGGTTCGACCAGCCGGTAGTACCTTGTTTTGCGGTCTTCCAGGACCGATGCCAGAGCATAAGGCTCTTGAAGCCAGTACCTCTCTATCTCCTTTAAGCCTTCAGGCACTTCAAACTCTATAAGAGGTCCGTCTTTTTCCTGGTCGTACGCCGGCATGCTTCTCAGAGGCTTATCAAAATAAGTTTTAGCCCTTTTCAGTATATCTGAGATGGAGTTACTATCGCCTTTTTTCCCGAATAACCCCGAAATAAAACTTTTCTTTTCCGAGATTTCTGTCACTTCAACCATACTCTCGCCTTCAGATTTCTCCTTACGTAATATAGACAGCAACTTCCTATAAAATCTTTCTATAGTTATTAGAGATTAAGCAAATTTTTATTTACTGTTATTTAAAAATAAAGGATTTTCTTCCTTTTATTTTTTAACATACAGAAGAAAAAAGGAAAAGGTAAAAAAATTTAGTCATATTGTGTTGCATAAACTAATTTTTAAAGTTAGCATCAAAGTTAAAAAAGGATGATTTGGGGCAAGTTAGAATATGTACTTTCAGTCAAATATTCAAGAAAAAGTTTCTGAGGTGGATTTTCCTAACCTTATAATAGTTTATTCACTTGCCTTTTATTCATGGAGGAGGAAGCTCAAAGAAGAGTTTTTGTCAGAAAGGTCCGTACACCTCATTTTTGTAACTGAAAGCATATGCAATAATTTTTCATTTTCAGGATACCAGTGCCTTGAGCGCATTGACAGCATTTACAAGGATATCTACTTCTTCTTCTGTGTTATATAGTGCAAAAGAGGCTCTAACCGTACTTTCCACTTCAAGGAAGCGGGTAATCGGGATTGCACAATGATGCCCACTGCGGACGCAAATTTTTCTTGTCTGGTCAAGGATCAGGGCGACATCGTGAGCGTGAAGCCCAGGAACGTTAAAAGGCACAATCCCTGCCCGGTTTTCAGGCCCGTAGACCTCCACGTGCTCAAGTTCTGAAAGTCTCTTTGCGGCTTGCCTGGAAAGTTTAGCTTCATGCTTTTCAATCTCGGAAACCCCAATTTTTTCCACGTACTCTACTGCTCTACCAAGCCCGATAACCCCCGGGATGTTCGGAGTGCCTGCTTCAAAACAGGCAGGGGAAGGTTCAAGCGTATATGCAAGCCCGCTGACGTCTGAAACTGTTCCTCCCCCTACAGAGGCACTATCCAGAACATCGGGTTCTTTAATATAGAGTACTCCAGTTCCCTGCGGACCAAGCAGCCCTTTGTGCCCTGCGGTTGCAAAAAAATCGCATCCGAGTGCTTTCAGATCTACCGGCATATGCCCTGCGGACTGGGCACCGTCAATCAGGACCTTTACTCCGTTTCTGTGGGCAAGTTTTGTAATCCTGCTGACATCCTGGACAGAGCCGAAGACATTAGAAACATGCGTTACGGCAACGAGTTTTGTCCTGTCAGTAAGGGCATTTTCTATCATCTGCGGGTCAATTATGCCTTTGCGGTCCGGACTTACAATTGTTACATTTATTCCTCTTTTTTGAAGGCGCAGCCAGGGCAGGAGGTTTGAATGGTGCTCGAGCATGGTTGTGACAATATGGTCTCCTGCCTCCCATGGATAGCTGTTTGCAACAAGGTTGATTCCGTCGGTTGTATTTTTCGTAAATATGGTCTTTGAAGGGTCCGCATTCAGGAAACGGGCAACAGTTTCCCTTGCGTCTTCGTACCGGTTTGTAGTCTCCCTGGCAAGGCGGTGCGCTCCTCTTCCGTGGTTGCCGGCATACCTGTAAAAATATTCAACCATGGCTTCAACTGCAGGGATTGGAGTCTGCGTTGTCGCTGTGCTATCAAGGTAAACAACTTCTTTTAAAACAGGAAAATCTTCACGGACCGCATATACATCGTACATGCTTCTTTTCTAGGAACGAAAAATAAAAAAAGGTTGTGCAGGTTATTTACCCTGCATCCCGCCTATCATATAGCGGTAAAGGTCTAACTCATCGGTGTCCAAGCTGTCTGTGCAGCCTTTTACAACGGTGTGATATCTGTCTTGATGGCATCTGTATCCATATTCGTCTCTTTTTCTGTCTTCGTGATTTAGCTCACTCATAATATTCCTCCTGTCTCTTCAATATTTTCGCTTAGTTCGGGGGTTAGAATTTTGCTTCTTCCGGATACAAGTTCCCCTTTCGGATACAAATTCCTGCGGTCAGGACAAATCCATGTCCTTTATCGAAAGCATATACTTCACTGCAGTTCAGAGTTCAAATCTTTCCGTAAAATACCTCGGGTGGAATTCCCGGTCATTCTGGACAATCTCTAAATGCAGGTCAGAATTTCAGTCCTTCAGGCCGCAAACCCCATCACAGCGCAACAGGCGTTGTTCTTTCCCACAACAATCTATTAATTGTCACTCGTTATATATATCTATTCCGGAAAATTTTTTTATTTGATCTGGAATTTTTTTGAGTCATGCGAGTACTTTAAATAAATAATCGCATAGTTCCCCGGTTTCTTACCTTATTCAGAAGCTTCGTTTAAAGTTCACTTTTTATATTGCAGAATTTCCATTAGCCCGGCGAGATGGGCAGGTATAGCCCCTATTGCAGTGCATGTCTCAAGTGAAAGCCCTTTAGAAGTAATATCAAGGTGGTATTTCCCTCTCTCAAAAAGTTCTTTTGGGAGCCCTTTATGCCCCAGGCCCACAAGAAATAAAAA
>DUGS01000012.1:0-1288 GCA_013331265.1 Methanosarcina sp. | reverse complement strand
ACTGAAAGGTGGTTTTTTTCGTAAAGGGTCTTTAGATAACTTCCCGACTCTCCTATTGTGGTCTTTTCCATTACGAAAGATACCAGTTCTTCTGCGGTCATTTTAAACGGAAAGTCATAAAGGGCAAGGTGGAACCCAAAAGCATGGCAGATAGGAGCAGCTCTGGCAATTGCCCGGTAATGAGCATCGAGGATTTTGATCTTATCATAGGTATTAACGATTCCAAGAGTGAGCATAAGCTGCTTCATATGCTTTTCTGTAAAATAATGTTTCGTTAACCTGGGTCAGGGCCATTACTTTACGAATACCTGGAATATTTCATTGCATGCTGGGTACACTTCTCAAAATGCTCGCAATCTTTGCAGTCCGACCATAGAAGTAACTTATCAGCATCCGGTAATTTTATAAAACCTAGTTTTTCAAAAAAGCCCGGGGCAGTTGTCCTGACATATAATTCACAAACAGGGTTATCAGGCGTATCCTGATCTTCCAGAGTGTTTATAAGGTACTGCATAAGCCTGGTCCCGATACCTTTTCCCCTAAAGTTTAGGTGTACGGCAATTGAATGGAGCTCAAGAAAACTTTTCTCTCCGGATGTGCCCCTGACAAGTGCAGCACAACCGATTGCTTTTCCTTCCCTTTCAGCCAGCACAAAGTCCTCAGGCTCGAGATCTTCCATATCCAGAAAATAGGTGGATAGGAGCCTCTGGATTGAGAGGAGGTCTTTTTTTTCGGCTTTTCTGATTAGAATTTCTGTCATATCTTTCCAGCAGTCAACGTTTTTATGTCAATCAGGCCTATCCGATTAATCGTGTTATTATCAATCAGGGTTATTTTGATATTTTACTCTTTTCCGCATATAGGGCTCATCCATACTTCCTGAGCGGAAGCCTTCAAGGTCAAGAGTTACATAATCAAAACCAAGGGTTTTGAAATACCTGGATATTTTTTCTTTTTTGCGGAACGCACCCTCAAATTCTTTATCAGTAACCTCTATCCTGGCAAGGTTTGAGTGCATCCTTACCCTGAACTGCGTAAAACCAAGGTCTAATAGATAATCTTCAGCTTTTTCTACTTTCTCAAGAGCCTCGGGGGTGATAGGCTGCCCGTAAGCAATACGTGTCGCAAGGCAAGCTGCAGACGGCCTGCTGGCTGCGGAAAGTGAGAGGCTTGCAGCAATCTCCCTGATCTCTTCTTTTGTGACGTTAAACTCCACAAATGGAGAATAAATCTTTTCTCCGGCTTCTTCGATTGCCCTATATCCCGGACGGTTTTCCCCTTTTATTTC
>DUGS01000134.1:21354-22826 GCA_013331265.1 Methanosarcina sp. | reverse complement strand
CTATAAGAAATTCCTGGAGATTAAGAAATCTCAGGATAGATAAAGAGTCCATCCTTCTTAACATCCATATCCGGCAGTTTGAGGAAGTCGGTTACATATTTCTGGTGAATCTCATAGGGGTCCATATCAGCCAATTGATCCGGATAAAGGGCCTTTGATATGTACAATGCTCCCAGGCAGTTGCTGTGAGATACAATGTTCACATCAACCAGATACACCTTGTCATTCTTTACGGCATCTATAGATCCAAAACCGGGCATTGCTTTGAATTTATCAAGTTCGGTCTGGGCTACGGCCCTGTCTGTCAAACCATAACCTAATGCTACATCAAAGTCTTCCATCACGATCACTTCAGGGTTCTTCATAATAACCACCTCTGGGTCGATCTCGAAGTAGGACGCGGTGTCCATGACCTTTCCTTTTGTGTCTTTTGTATCTTTGGTCATGGTGTTTGCGCCAAGGAACTGAAGAGTCTTGATTGTCGGGCATTCATCGCCACCGCTTCCAAGAGCTCCACCTTTTCTCGGATACAGGTAGATCACTTTTGCTCGTTCATCCTCGTCCAGGTCGGCAAGTTTATCGTGAATATCACCTAAGGTACCCCCCATCCAATCTACGTATCTGTTGGCCGAGTCAGGGGACCCGCAAAGATATCCGAGCATCTTTCCGTACCCCAGGCTGTTCTGGATATCTCCATGGTAGATCATGCTTAAGGGGGTTAAGCCGGCTTCTTTCATCTTATTCATCAGTTCTTCATCAAAGTACTGATTATGAACAACCAGACCCGGTTTTAAGGCTACAATCGCCTCTATATCTGGTTCCGATGAATCGCCGACATTCTTCACCTTACTGATCTCTGGAAGAATAATGCTCCGGGAAACGGTGTCTTTATCAATTCCGACAATCCTGTCTCCAACTCCTATTGCCTGGGCATTCTCGGCGATCATTTTGTCCAGAGAAACAATGCGCTCAACAGGGGTCTTGACCCTCACAGGATTACTATAGGAATCCTGCACAATCATTTCCGTTGCAGTTCCATCAATGATTGCCTTTACCTGTTCAACGTCCTTGCTGTCCACCTTTCCGTTGAGGTTAGCATCTGCAAGGGGAGTTGAGTCAGCTTTTCCTGCCCCGATCTGTTCTATCAGATCGATGTCTTTCTGGTCGATGTCCATATCCCCATTAGCATTTCCATAGATGAAAAGTGTATAATTCATTCCTGTATCGGAAGCAGTGCTGACATTTTTTTCAGGACCCGAGCTCATGGAGACCCTCATAACTCCAAGTACCAGGATTAATACTACTAAAACGATACCAATATACAAATATTTGTTATTTTTGTCCATCATTTTTCCTCAGTACACATAATATTTACACGATAAATGACAGTTAGTTCTGTAAATTCTGATAGATCCCATTTCCTTCATTCCTGGCCATAAAAACAAACATGAAAAATAAAAACAAACATGAAA
>DUGS01000134.1:11696-21152 GCA_013331265.1 Methanosarcina sp. | reverse complement strand
AAATTTCATGTTTGCCTTAATTTTTTGTTGTCTATTTTCATTATGGGCAGCAACGTTGTCTTTTTCGTTTTTTCAAATTCGTCAAACTACCGTGTATTACCGTCAAAGTGCAAATGTGACTTTGATAGCGGATGTAAAGTTGATCTTTCAGGCAACATCACTTCCAGAATAAATCATGTCATATATATAGTTGTTATTAAAAAAGATTGTGTTTTTATCTTCATATGTCTCATTTTTTTGAATAATAATCTTATTTCGATATAACTAAAATTCAAAAAATGTTATTTTTATATACTATATATCAAAAAATTATATATCAAAAAAAATTATGTTAGAAACCCACCATACACAGTTTTAAGTTGTGCGTAATGTCGTCAACCAATGAAAAAAAAGAGAATTATTTTGTTATCTTAAAAGCAGGTACACAAAAAGCAAAATTAGATTGAAAAAAAGTAAATGGTAGGAAAAAAGTAAATGGTAGGGAAGATGAATCTCTTCCCAAAGTTTTCCATAACTGGCCAAAATGTTGAGCCAATACACTTATCCAGCGCCCGGAAATGCTCACCTTATCCTGGAACCCGGTTTAATATCTTTGTCTGGCATAAGGGCTGATACAATCGCTCCGCCGTCATCGGCTGCAAGCATCATGCCGTTTGATTCAACTCCGCAGAGTTTGGCGGGTTTCAGGTTGGCGAGTACGATTACGGATTTACCTATGAGTTCTTCAGGAGTGTAGTATGAAGACAGGCCTGCCACAAGCTGTCTTGGCTTTTCCTCCCCTATATCCACTTCAACCCGCAGGAGCTTTCTTGACTTCTTTACAGGTTCGGCTAAGAGTATCTTTCCTACCCTTATGTCAAGCTTTGCAAAGTCCTCGTAATCTATCATTGGAAGAGTTTCTACCTGCCCTTTCTCTTCTGTTTTTACGGCTTTTCCGGCTGGTTTTGCCTCTTCAGAGGGGCCCATTCCTTCGGACTTTTTCGGCTCCTTTTCGCCTCCCTTTATTATGTGCCTCTTTGCGTTTGCGGCTGCTACACGCTGGTTTGCAATTTCTTCCATTTCTCCTATCCTATCGTCTTCGAGCTTGGTAAAGAGGATTTCAGGTTTTGCAAGTTTTATGCATGTTTTCAGGGGCACAAGGGCCTCGCCGTACTGCACGGCATGTATGTCGCTTTCCTGCCCGAGTCCCTTCCAGGCTGTTTCCATGGTCTGCGGGAGCACGGGTTCAAATATAATGCTCAGAGCTTTTGCCAGGTGGAGGCAATTATAAAGGACCTGTCCGCAAGCGGTTCTGTCTTCTTTTATAAGTTTCCAGGGCTCATGGGACTGGAAGTAAGTGTTCCCAAATGACGCAAGGGCCATAGCAGAATCTGCAGCCTTTTTGAATTCGTACTCAGCCATTGCAGCTTTGACGTCTCCGAGAGTTTTTTCTATCTCTTTCCGGACTTC
This sequence comes from Methanosarcina sp., assembly GCA_013331265.1. Taxonomy (GTDB): domain Archaea; phylum Halobacteriota; class Methanosarcinia; order Methanosarcinales; family Methanosarcinaceae; genus Methanosarcina; species Methanosarcina sp10923u. The sequence continues at coordinate 19,703 of DUGS01000134.1, read as the reverse complement.
AGGCTCGACTTTACCTTCCGGGACTTCTCCATAGTTCTTGAAAGCAAAGAGCATTGTCCTGTAGAGGAAATTTCCAAGCACTGCCACCAGTTCGGCATTGATCTTTTCCTGAAGCACGCGCCAGGAGAAGTTCAGTTCCTTGGTATGGGAAGTGTAGCTTGCAAGGTAGTACCTGAGAAGGTCGGGATGGAAGCCGTGGTCAAGATAGTCTTCCCCTACCCAGACTACATAGCCTCTGGTTTTTGAGAATTTCCTATCTTCTATTTTAACCATGCCTGAAGCTATAACGGCTGTAGGCACGGAATAATCTGCGCCTTTAAGCATGGCAGGCCAGAAGATGCAGTGGTGGTATGTTATATCTCCTCCGATGAAGTGGACTATTTCCCCATCCTTTTTCCAGTATTTTTCCCAGGAATCTCCTGCCTGTGCAGCCCATTCCTCGGTAAAAGCGATATATCCTATAGGGGCATCCACCCAGACATAAACCACAAGGTCATCGTGTCCTGGGAATTTAACTCCCCATTCCAGGTTCCTTGTAATACACCAGTCTGTAAGCCCCTGCTTTACCCAGCCAAGTGCATAGTTTATAGCATTGGCGGTACCTCCCAGCTCATTTGAGAGATAATTCGTCAGGTAGTCGCTGAACTCGGAAAGTTTGAAAAAGAAGTGTTCCTGCTGGCGGTACTCCGCAGGGCCTCCGCATATGGTACATATAGGGTTCTTAAGCTCTCCGGGTTCCAGATGTTTTCCGCAGCCCTGATCGCATTCGTCTCCTCTGGCAGATTCTCCGCAGTGAGGGCATGTTCCTTCTACGTAGCGGTCAGGAAGAAAACGGTTGCACGACGGGCAGTAGGCGATTTCTATAATTTTTGGGTAAACATAGCCTTTTTCAATCAGCTTGCTTACAATGTCAAGGGTCCGGTTGTGATTTTCAGGGTCATCCGTTGTCCCAAAAGCATCAAAGTAAATTCCAAGCTGCTTGAAAGTTTCGCCAAAGTGTTTGTGATATGTCTCTACAAGTTCTTTAGGGGTGATCCCAAGATCTTCTGCGTTTACGACAATAGGGGTACCATGGGTATCCGAGCCGCAAACAAAAGTAACCTCCCTCCCTTCCTTCTTCAGGGAGCGGACAAAAATATCAGCGGGCACATAGGTCCTGAGATGCCCGATATGTGCCTTACCGTTGGCATAGGGCAGGCCGCATGTGACAAGTACGGGTTTACTGGATGAGTTTGACATTCTTATCTCCATATATTTTTATAGATGTATCTCTTCTGGATGACTGCAATTTTGAAATATATTTCGCTTACTGTGCTTACAAAGGAACTTATTGAGGGATAGTTAATAGCCATATATAAAGAGGAGTGGAATGCAGAGAAAAATAAATAGTTGCTCTGACAATTCAGACCTATAGAATTAATCTTTTATTCTATTGAGTTAATCTTTTTATTTGCGGGCTTTTGAAAAAATATAATTCCGGCAGTTCCTCTAAAAGGGAATTTGCCTGTCCCTTAACTGGAGTTTTCAGCAGTGAAAAAGTACAGACCGGGGAAGTTAGAGAAACAAATCCAAGAAATGCGGTCCTGTCAATATGAATGATGAAAATGTAAATTCAGAAGGAATGGATTCAAAAAGCACGAGTCCTGAAGAGATATCTGGAGATGACCTTTCGAAAAATAGTGTTTACAATAGAAAAGAGACCACTGCCCCTGATGAAAACATCTCGGAGAGTGTAATCAAAGAAAATTCCACAGTTACTACTTCTGCTCCTGAAAGGCAGGGGACTGCGAAAATGGATGTTCAGGGGTCTTCTCCCCAGAACCCTCATAAGAAAACTATTGAAAGCGAGAGTTTAAACATGAATTCAGACTCTTATCCTTCCTTGCCAAAAAAGAAACGCAGTGGTACCTCCTATATTACGGTATTGCTGGCTTTAATTGCTGTTATTGCGGTCAGTATAGCTGCTATTTTTTATGGGCTTGGTTTAGGAGGAAATCTCGGGAGTTCCGAAAAAATAGCAGTAATTTATGTGCAGGGCTCAATGCTCACCGGAAATATTCCTGCCGGGTTCGGATACGCAACTTCAGAAGAGATTTGTGGGAACATCCGCTCTGCTGTAGCGGACGAAAATGTCAAAGCAATCGTACTCAGGGTAAACAGTCCGGGAGGATCTCCAGCGGCCGCTCAGGAAATCTCAATAGAGATCGAGAAAGCCAAGGAACATGGCATTCCTGTTATTGTTTCCATGGGAGATCTTGGAGCCAGCGCTGCATATTATATCTCTGCACCGGCAGATTACATATTTGTAAACCCCTCCACAAATACTGGATCTATTGGAGTTATCTGGACCTTTGAGAATCTGTCTGGTTATTACAAAAATGAAGGTATAGATTACTACGTTTCAAAGTCTGGTGAGTTCAAAGACATGGGAGGTTCATGGAGAGGGCTTACAGATGACGAAAAAGAATATGCTGATAAAGTTGTAATGGAGAGTTATGAAGAATTTGTAACCCAGGTTGCAGAAGGGCGTAATATGAGCCGGGGTGAAGTAAAAGAACTTGCCGATGGGCGTCTCTATACAGGGTCCCAGGCAAAAGAGCTTGGACTTGTGGACGACTTTGGAAACCTCTATGACGCAATTGATAAGGCTGCGGAACTGGGAGGCATCCATGGTGAGCCAAGAGTTGTGTATATGAACAGGGCAAGCCTCTCAAGTTTGCTTCTCGGTTCGGAATCTGATAATTCCAGCAGGGAGGCCGGTCAATTCGTCAATTACTTTGAGGAAAGTCCTTATGGAAAACTCCTTGCCTGAAAATAGTAAAATATATATTAGCTAACATGCAGGATATCACGGGCTTAACATGCTGGAACTTAAATTTGTACGTAATAACCCCGACATAGTTGGGCGTGCTCTTATTAACAGGAATATGGGCACAGAACTTATTGATAGTCTTCTTGAATATGACGCAGCCTGGAGGGAATGTCTCGCAGAGGGCGACAACCTGAAGCATAAGCGGAATGTGGTCACTCGAGAGATAGCGCAGCTTAAGAAGGAAAATAAAGATGCTGCATCCAAAATAAATGAAATGCAGGGCATTAACAGTCGTATTAAAGAAATCGATGATAATATACGCAATTATAAGTCAAAAATAAATGAAATAATGCTTAGTATTCCCAATATCCCTTCTGAAACTACACCGGTAGGTAAGGATGAGAACGACAATCCGGTTGTAAGGGTGGTTGGAAAACCAAGGGAGTTCACATTTACTCCAAAACCTCACTGGGAGATAGGAGAAGAGCTGAATATTCTCGACTTTGAGAGAGGATCAAAGATAGCAGGTCAGGGCTTTACAGTCTATAAAGGTATGGGCGCAAAACTCGAAAGAGCGCTCATTAACTTCATGCTTGATGTACACACCAGGCAGGGTTATCTTGAAGTTTTTCCGCCTGTACTCATAAACGAAAAAGCTATGACCGGTACAGGGCAGTTGCCAAAGTTCAAAGATGATATGTACCTGTGCACTGATGGCTACTATCTTGCACCGACAGCAGAGGTCCCTGTAACCAATCTCTTTATGGATGAGTACGTTGAGAACCTGCCGGTATTCCTTACAGCGTATACTGCCTGTTTCAGGCGTGAGGCGGGAAAACACGGTCAGGATACAAGAGGTATTATCCGCCAGCACCAGTTCAATAAGGTTGAACTTGTCAAGTTCGTAAAACCTGAAACCTCTTATGAAGAAATGGAAAAACTCACCCTCGATGCTGAAGAGATCCTCAAACTCCTTAAGCTGCCGTATCGCGTAATAAACCTCTGCACCGGAGACATTGGGTTTTCGGCTGCCAAGACTTACGACCTTGAGGTATGGGTACCTGCACAGAAAAAATACAGGGAAATCTCCTCGTGCTCGAATTTTGAGAACTTCCAGGCAAGGAGAGCAAATATTCGCTTCAGAACTCCTGAAGGGCCCCAGTTTGTCCACACGCTTAATGGCTCTGGTCTTGCTGTAGGCAGGACCGTTGTTGCAATACTGGAGAATTACCAGCGTGAAGACGGCAGCGTAGAAATTCCTGAGGTCCTCAGACCATACATGGGTGGGGCCGAAGAAATTAGAAAAGTTTGAGATTGCAGATTGTTTAAGCTTGCGGGTTATTTCGAAAAACTCTCTTGCACAGTTAATGGACTATATCCCATAACATACCATATCTCATAGTTGACCGGACTGATAGTTGACCGGACTGCGGAACTGAAGATATATAGGGTGAGCCGAAAACTGTGCGTGTGAGAATTGAGTTCTCGTGGAAGTAAACGCAGGCTTCCTAATTTTATTTTTTCCATTATTTGTTTTCTTTCACTTTAGTCTTATTCTTAATTTCCTGCATTTCTTCTGCAGATTTTATCAAAGAGAATAATGTTGTCAAGCATAAGAGACCCGCTCCAGCCGAGAGGAATTGCCCAGGCTGGTTTGCCTGAAGACTTATCCACCTGTTCAGGGAGAAGACCTGTACTTGTTGCTCCCTCAAGTGCCCACCTCAGGCATTTAATTCCTTCACTGGTCAATTTTTTCACTTCTTCGGCGTATGGCCCCTCTTTGCCGTTGGGAAGATCAAGTACAAAAGCGAACATGGCTTCTGAGAGCCAGAGAGTTGTAACTATCCAGGGATTTCCATCAATGTAAGTGTCATTCTCGTAACGTTTGATCCCGTAACCCGTATTAATGGGAATTGAGAGTTTTTTCTGTATATTCTCTATCAGGAAAAGGATCATATCCCTTTCTACAGGGTCTTTTGGGGAGAGCATTCCAAAGGGTATATAAGCGCCGAGGATACTTGCATCAACTGTTTTGTCAAGTTTTTCATGAATGATCCCTTTTGCAAAGTAGCCTTCCTGAAGCCAGAAACGGTCAATTGTAGCCTGCTTGATAAAATCAGCCCTTTTCTTCCAGCGCCTTGCCATGCCGGATTCACCGTTTTCTTCTGCAAGGTGGGAAGCGCCCATAAGCCCTGCATAGATCGATGCATTGGTGTATGTGAAAATTCCGTAATAGGTTTCCCACAGGTCCATACAGCTTTCATGCAGCCCTGATTTGGTCCTCTTCATCAGGTATTCGGCAGCCCTGAGCACTGAGACCCAGACTTCTTCCAGAAACTCTGCCTTTTTAAGCCCTTCAAGAATCCTGTAATACACGTCCATGGCATGAAGTGTGGACCCTGTCTCGTCAATCTGGGTTGAATAATCAAAATTCCCCCAGGAAGGGGCTATATCCCCATTGAGCCAGTACCTCTGGAACCAGGAACCGTCAGGCAGCTGGGTCCGGATGCACCACTTAAAAAACCTGTCGCAATATTCGGGGTATCCGGAGTGCTTGAGGGCAAGCACCAGCTCCGAGGTATCTCTGTTCCAGCAAAATCCGTATCCTCCACATTTCTCGAAGTTGGAGTCAAACTCAGGAGCAGCTACGAAAGACCCGTATTCATGGTCGTTCAGTAGATAAAGCATGAGAAGAGCCCGGTTATATGCATTGAACAGCTCCTGGCGCAGGTTGTTGTATCCTTCTATTCCCGGCATTTTGAGCACGTGCTTTTTCGACAGCCACATCACCCAGTATTCCCGCGTCTTCTCAAAGATGTGTTCCAGAGGCAGTTTGGATAACTCATGCATTCTTTTATACAGGATGCTCCGGGAAGATGCGGCACCTATGAAGATGACGAATTCGTTCGCTCCGTCAGCTCCAAGCTCGAGGTCCCATCCCACAGCGTTATTGATATTTCCTATGTCTTCTTTATTACGCTGAAGCTTTCCGTCTTCCATATCATATTTGGAGTTTGTCCACCAGATAGTATCCATTGCCTTTCCAATCTGCCATTCTGTAAATTCCGGCAGGGCATAGATCCCTATGTAATAATTCTGCCAGTATTGCGCAAGCAGACGGGCATCTGAATCGCAAAAACCTGAGTTTTTCTTTGAGGTCTCCCCTACATTGAGGTTAGAGTAATAGAAAAACTTCCCGGAAATTTTCTGCTGGGACTGCACTTTAAATCTGCGGATAAGGACAGGGACTTCAGGGTGTACAAGGTCAAGAATAGAGATTCTTATCCCGGAATCATGGTAAAGTTTTGTAGATACGATATTGGTATCCTCTATGTAATTCTGAATTGAGTGCCATTCGTTATCGTTTGTCCAGAGAAGTCTTTCTCCTGTGTGGATGCAGGCAAGGGATTCTTCTGCGTGCTGGGCATGGTCTCTGCGGGGATAAAATAAGCCTAAGATTTCCCCTTTCCTTCCCATGGTCACAAGAAGCTCGTCATTTCCCAGAATGACGTTCGGTTGCCTGATCACTTAATCTCCCCTCTGAGCTGGTATTCCTTATCTGCGCTGGTGGGGGCCAGTGAGATTATATGTTCACAGACGTCCTTTCCCGTGGCTTTACAGCTGACTTCCCTTACACTTATATTCTTTCCGAAATACTCTGTCAGGTAGCCCGCAAAATAACCGCTCATAAAGGCACAGACAGGCTGGTCCGAGCCTCCGTAAACATCGGCTATAAAAGAGTCTTTTACAATGATTTTTCCTTCATAAGTCTCAGGGTTGCAGTCAATTTCCAGAATTCCCCAGCCTACAGCCCTGTAAAGTTCCGCAATCATGCTTGCGAAGTTGCTATTATTTATTGGCATAATACTCTTGAAATATTTTGCGGCATGCCCCCCTCCTCGCAGTCCTGACAGGGTAAGAAGCCCTTCGGCATGCGGCACACTCTGGTTAAGGGTCTTGATTATGTCAACAATTGTGAGCGCCCTTGACATAACTCCCCTGACTCCTATGACATTCAGGGGGAAGTCAACGGAGTAAATCATGCCGAATTCCGAAACCCCATGCTCGACCGCACTTACAACTTCCAGCCCTTTGATTTTCCCGGCAAGCTCATCAAGATCCATATCTTTCTTAAGTTCCGTGAATATTGAATATTCTCCTGTTTCCTGTGTGATATTGTCAATATGCCCAAACTTGATGAATGCGTTTTCTTTTTCAAGAAAATCAGTTATTACGGATAAAGAACCAGGCCCTTTCGAATAAGTAATCTTGAACCATACAATTCTCGAATCTTCATTGAATCCTGCAAACATGCATAAGTCCCTGACCATACGACTCAAACTCCCATTGATATGTATGCATATTCTGTAATATTTCCTTAAGCCACTATACTGAGTTTTTTGAATACCTGAGCTTTGAAGTCCATAAGTACAGCCATGAAATTGACTGCTGCTTCGAAAGGTGTGGAATGGACGCTGAAATAAGAATGCACATCTCCGTCCCCGAGCCATTTGGTGCACATATAGTAGTAATGGTCCGAAGTCAGGAGGTGCTGCCATATCCGCAGGATTTCGGGGTCTTTTGTCTTTTTCACAAAAGGCTCAAGCAGTTTTATTTCCTCAAAGCAACGTCTTTGCATATCGTTCCCGAGCCACGCGCTGGTATCGCGCTCCATATCAGCCCAGGAAATCGTTGAGAAGTCCCCAACGTCGATCTCAGCTACAGGTGAATATTTTCTGGTAAGCTCTACAGGAGTACTGAATTCCAGTCCGTTTTTAAGGACTTCTGCAGGCAGTTTTTCCATAAAATCAAAAATTCCGGTCTCTTTCCACTGGTGTTCTCCAAAAGTTTCGTAGTCCATAAAGATGTTGATGCAATCTTCCTTAACCCCTGAGGCCCATGATGCCCATTTTTCCGCAGTCAGAGGATAACCTTCCCACCACTTGGCAGAAAAGCGGTACCCTATATCATCGCTCAGTTTGTAGTTTCTAAGGAGGATAGGCAGCCCTGAACCTTTTGCTTTATATAGAACGTTAGGAGACTTACCCTCAAGCATATAATCCGTACCTTCCGTAAGAATTGCCTTATAACCCAGCTCGGAAACAACCTTTGCTATGGTGTTATTATAGAGCAGTTCTGTGTTTCGGAAGACCTGAGGTTTAACTCCGAGGAGATCGGAAACCATTTCTCTATGT
>DUGS01000134.1:3795-11426 GCA_013331265.1 Methanosarcina sp. | reverse complement strand
CCTGTTTCTGCAAGCTGCCGGAAACTTTCCAGCACCTCTTTTCCCCAGAGTTCGCATTGTTCAAGCAGGGTGCCGGTAATTGAAAGGGAAAACCTGAATTCTCCGTTATGCTCATCCAGAGACTCAAGAAGAGTCCTGTTTGCAGGGATATAGCATTTATGAGCCACTCTTTCAAAAATCTCCCTGTTGCTTCTTTCATCAAAGTAGCGGAAAAAGCCAGACCTGTCATCAGGCCAGAACCTTCGCAGCCTGAAAGGCTGATGCACCTGAAAGTACATGCAAAGAGAGGTCATGCCCTTTCCTCCAGAACAGCCCTTCTTAAATCCGAGAGAATTGAATAGTAGTTCACAGCTCTTTCACATCCTTCACGGGAGTTTCCTGGGCCCATTGAAAAAAGGATTTCACTCTGCTGAAGGTAACCAAAGACCTGCTTCAATCTATGGTAGTCCTTTTTTTCTTTAATTTCTGCGAGTTCTTCCCCTACCCTTACAAGCTCCCTCAAATAGAGCTGCTGTGCATGGTTTCCTACTGCATTATTCATTCCATAACGGATTGTCTGCTCGGTCCCGAGGGTCGGAAGTCTTAAAGGACTGAACCTGTTTGCCGCTTCAGATGGTGTTATCATTTCAATGCCCCGGCTCTTCAGGGCTTCCGGAAAAGCCCGTATAAAATCAGCTATCATGCTTTTGTTTCTGTGGTGAAGGCAGAGGCTTGTGTAATTTAAATAAAGGGTCAGGACATCCCCTTCAATGCCTGCAATCCAGTCTGCGAATTTATCCGGAATCAGAGGATAGCCTTCCCAGCTTTTTTCTGAAAAGCGCAGATCAAGATCTTCGCTGAGATTTATATGCCTGAGAAGAGTCGGAAGCTGGTTTTCAAAAATATGGACTGGATCGTACTCACCCATAATATTTTTTGATCCCTCGGCAATAAGGCACTTAAAACCCATTTCTGCAAGTATATCTCCTGTTCTCTGCGTGTACAGAAGTTCCGTATTTACAAAAGTTTCCGGACTTACCCCTAACAGTTCCCTGAGCATTTCCCTGTAAATTGTTACTTCTTCCCTGAACCAGGAAAGGTCAGGATAAAGGGCGCTCAGGGAATGGTAATAGCAGCTTCCTGTAAACTCTACTCTCCTGCTTTCTGCAAGTTCCCTGAAAGATTCAAGCAGCTCAGGGTCCAACCTGAACTGTTCAAGGAAAGGACCTGAAAGATCAAAGGCATAGCTTCCTCCCCTTTCAATTGATTCTGTAAAAAGGTCATTAAGGCGCAAAAACTCTCTACCTGTTTTTAAAAGTCTTGTAAAAATCTGATTCCGGTCAAAATACCGGTCCATTTCAGGCACCCCGGAAAAACCCTCTACAGGCCAGTACCATTTTGGGCTGTAAGGCAGATGCACTCCCATACACATGCAAACGGTTTTCATAACAGAATAATCTTGTGCGGAAACCTACTAAAAACTATTGTTTCTTTCATTCTCTTGCCTGTAACTGAATTACTTATCCTACTCAAAAAATAGGTCGCCTTTGATTAATTATAAGATATATTCCGGAGCAGGAGAGGAATTTTTTCATTTTACTCACCGCGCCGCACCGGGCCTTAACCGGCATGTCAGGTAGAAAAATAACAACTTACAAACCAGCAGGCAATAAAGAGAGATAAAAGAGGAATATACTGGAAATGCCACAGGCCGAGAGAATTTATTTTTCCCTGAAATCGGTTTTCAATTAAGTAAGTATGACAGAATAAAAGGCATACTGCGAGTTAAAAAAAATACTGGACTAAAAAGAAGTAGGGATGATTAACCTCATCCCATCATAAATCTTGTAAGGCTGCCGTAGGCTTCTTTGATTTCTTCTAAAGACAGGGAGATCTTGAAATCTCTGCCTTTGACCTCAAGGGTGTCGCCTCCTACCTTACCAATTACGGCATGGGGCACACCTTTTAGAATTTCCTGCACGGCTTCAGGTTCGGCTGTAGCAAGCAGTGCCCTTGCTGGTGCTTCTGAAAACAGGAACTCATCTGCTTTCATTTCGCCTGCAATCTCGCTAAAGTCTACCTTTCCGCCCAGTTTTTTGCACATACTGGCAAGCCCTGAGCCAATACCTCCGAGGGATAGGTCGTGTGCAGAACTCAGTTTTCCGCTTTTAACAGCTTTGATTACTGCCTTTATAATTTCAGGGGCGTTTTTCGGGACTTCAGGGACTTTTCCGACATTGCCAGCCCCAATACAGGCGTAGTATTCCGAACCTCCCATTTCAGGGACTGTTTCTCCTACAAGGATAATGCTGTCACCTGCTTTTGCAAAGAAGCCTGAAGGGAGAAGAGTTTCGAGATCAACTTTTCCGATCATTCCTATTGAAGGGGTTGGGGGAATTGCTGTCTTGAATTCGTCACTCTCATTATACAGGGAAACATTTCCTCCGACGACCGGGATTGATAGCTCCCTTGCTGTATCTCCAAGCCCGAGTACGGCGTTTTTGAACTGCCAGTAGATTTCAGGGTGCGCAGGGTTTCCAAAGTTAAGGCAGTTCACAATAGCCAGTGCTTCTGCACCTTTTACTGCAAGGTTCATGGCGTTTTCGATGATTGCAGTCTTTCCTCCCATGTAAGGGTCAAGAAGGGTTGCTCTGGGCTGGCAGCCGCATGAAAGTGCAATTCCTTTTGTATCGGTAATCCTGAGCACTCCGGCGTCTTCCCCGGGTTTAACGATGGTCCTGAGCTGGACCTCGTGGTCATACTGCCTGTAAATCCATTCCTTTGAGGCAATGTTGTGAGAGGACAGGACTTTCAGGAAGGCTGCTTTCAGGTCTTTGGGAGTTTCCGGCTTTTTTCCTTCTTCCCTGATTATGGGGGTTTCTGAGGGCTTTTCGCAGGTCGGTGCTCCTCCTGTCAGGAAACCTATTGGGATGTCGGCTACGATTTCTCCTCTGAACTCAACTGTATAATTGGGCTTTTCTGTGAGGTATCCGATCACAGCCCCGTTCAGATCATATTTCTGTACAAGGGCAAGGACTGCATCGACATCTTCAGGGGCTACCTCAAAGACCATGCGTTCCTGGGATTCGGCAAGCAGGATCTCATATGCGTTCATGTTGGGTTCGCGCTGCGGGACCGCATCTGCAATGATGTAGGCTCCAAGTCCTCCTTTTACAGCCAGTTCCGAACTTGCTCCCCCAAGCCCTGCGGCTCCAAGGTCTTTGCAGGATTTTATATACCCTTTTTCTATGGCTTCAAGGGTCATTTCCATGACAAGCTTTTCGGTATAGGGGTCTCCTACCTGGACACTCGGGCGGTCTTCGGCTTCAGCCGATTCCGAGAGGTCTCTGGAAGCAAAGGAAGCTCCACCGAGTCCGTCTTTCCCTGTACTTGAACCTGCGAGAATTAGCTTGTTTCCGGCTTTCTGAGAACGGGCGGTAGTAATGGTTTCTTCTTTGCAGAGCCCGACTGCAACAACATTTACCAGTGGGTTTCCGCTGTATCTTTTGTCAAAAAAAGTCTCGCCATTGACTACGGGCACTCCTATGCAGTTCCCGTACCCTGCGATTCCTTTAGTAATCTGCTCAAAAAGGAAAAGGTTTTTCGGGGTGTCCAGAGGCCCGAAATAGAGTGGGTCCATAAGGGCTATCGGACGGGCTCCCATGGAAATTATATCTCTTACAATGCCCCCCACACCGGTAGCTGCCCCGTTATACGGGTCTACATATGAAGGGTGGTTGTGGCTCTCCATTCCTATAGCAAGCACGTATCCATCTTCGAATTTAAGAATTGCAGCATCGTCTCCGGGACCGATAAGTACGTTTTCGCCCGTTGTTGTGAAGGTCTTCAGGAGAGAAGCGCTTGAGCGGTAGGAGCAGTGTTCGCTCCACATATTTAAAAAACAGCCCTGTTCTACAAGGGTAGGCTCTCGCCCGAGTTCTTTTTTAATGATCTTCAGGTCTTCTTCAGGTAACATTGCCTTGCCTCTGATTCTTAAGCCTCATTTAGGTGCCGAAGCTTCGGTTTTTTTCTTGTAATTTTTCCCTGGGGTTTTCAGGGTTTGAGTAGTGTTAAACAGACTAAACAGATTAAACAGACTAAACAGATTATGCGGACATAAAGGGACAGGGATTAGATAAATATTTCTTTAGGCCTGAAAGGAAATATTTTCAGGAAATAAGTACCTGCAAACGCTTTGTCTACAAGCGCTCCATACTCCCCATACCAGTTCCAATATCAGGTTTCACTCGCAACATAGTATTATATCAATATTTTCTTTCATACAAGTATTCTCTTTCAAAAAGCTGATAATAAACAAAATTCAGGTTGTTTATCAAGCCAGAAGAGAACGAATTGGCGAGTTAAAACTTATTTTTTCTGGAAAACAAGTCTTCACAGGATATGTAATATAATAAAAAGACTGCAGGCAGCCATAATAAAAAGACTGCGGGCGGCCATAATGAAAAGGACTGCAGGTGATCTGAAAATTTATTTTCAGGTAAAAAATTAAATTTAAAAATGAGTGCTTTTTTAGATTAAATCTGCTGAACCATTTTTTCTACTTTGGCTCCGGTTTCGGTCAGGAAGTATATTTCTTCTTTTTTTCCGATCAGATCTTTTTCTTCAAGTTCCTCGAGAGTCTTTGCTATGGTAGGATATACAACCCGAAGAGTTTTAGAAATACGTTTTCCTTCCATTTCCCCTTTTGAGGCAAGCAGAGAGAGCACTTTTTGCCTTACACTGTTTCCGTTTACAAAACCTATTAACTCGTTCATAGGGTACCTCCCGAATGTACTTGTTTCCTGATTTATTATATAGTCATATTTATATATATGAAGTGCATAGATATTATCAACAAATTATATAAAAAGATGGGGTTCAAGATATATTTAGCTTTTTGCTGGTTGAAAAATGCTTTTCCCAGTAAAAGCACAAATTTCCGGGGTCTTATCCTTCAAGATACAAATCTGGTTTTCCGGAGTTTCTTCTCCTTGAAGCTACATGCACCCGAATTTTCAGGTTTTTTGTAGATCGCCTCCATTCTTTATATAACTCTGTTAAATCATATTAACTCAAATATATTAACCATTTCCTACCTCTGCGAGGTTATTTACTTATAATACAAAGAATAAAAAAATACACAGCTCTGGTTGGCTTTTTATATTATTGAGGGCTTTAGCTTATAGCTGAAATCCAGTATAAAGTGCCTGAAAAAATACCATTAGGCTTTAATACCATCATTGATAAGTACTTTATATCTATTTAGATATTTTCGGATATAAATTACATATACAATGATTACAAATTCGGAGGACATACTAACAAATGAGCAGCGGAATGTGCCCGGTATGCGGGCTTCCAAAAGAACTTTGCATTTGCGAAGAGGTTGCAAAAGAGCAACAGAGAATAACTGTTAAAGTTAACAGAAGAAGATATGGAAAGGAAGTCACTGTTGTAGAAGGTTTCGATGCAAGTGAAATTGACCTTCACGAACTGTCCACTTACCTGAAATCAAAGTTTGCATGCGGCGGTACAGTAAAAGGAAATTCTGTAGAACTTCAGGGCAATCACCTGACCCGCATGAAAGAAGTCCTCATGGAAAAGGGTTTCTCTGCTGAACAAATCAAAAATTAAACTCTGAATCAGTCCCCCAACCGGAAACTATCGGGTCTGAAGACAGGAATATAAGCTTATTGATTCGGAGTTGTACGTATCTTTTTGCCAGTTTTTCGATAGCATGCACTTTCTTCCATGTGTATTTGCTGGAATCTTAGTCCCTTTCCGAAAAACCATACAAAAAGTGCGTTTTCATATATTTTATATTTGCAAGTGTTGGTCTCCAATGAAAACAACGTGCGAAATAATGGTACAAAAAGTCTTGCCTGCAATCAGAGCTGAACTCTCAAGAGCAATGATTTTTGAGCATGGGTGCACGCAGCAGGACGTAGCAGATATCCTTGAGCTTTCAAGAGCTGCAGTTTCTCAGTATGTGAGCGAAAAACGCGGGGCTGAAGTTGATTTCTCTGAAGAGACCCAGAACGAAATTCGAAAATTTGCATCAGTTCTTTTAAACGGCGGTTTATCCTCTCAGGAAAAAGTTAAGGGTATGTGCAGTATATGCTGTTTTGTTCAGAAGTCCGGCTGGTTGTACAGAAACGCTCCTGAAGCTAAAGCCTGCATAATCTGTAAGGATATGAACTAAAAGTGAAAGATACACTGTGCATCAAATGTAAGGGAAAAGGACTTTGCGGGCGTCCACGCTGCCCAATTCTTGAAAAGTTCAGGTCCCTGCAATCAATTACTCCTGCAATTTCGGGAGATTCTGTTTTTGGGGCATCTCCCCCGGCTCTTTTTGTCGGAAGCTACGGCTACCCAAGGGTTTCTGCAGGCCCTTTAATCCCGCCTTTAGCAAAGGAAAATGAAGCTTTGCTTTTCGAAGACCCTTCGGCCTGGGGAAACATGCAGATAGAAGACATAATCTCCATGCGTTCCCGTATGGTCAGGGCAAACACAAACCTTCACATAAAAGATGCACGGAGCAAAGAGAACCCCCTTCTGGTTAAGGCTCAGGAACTGGCCCTTTCCAGAAAGCCGGTTGATACCGAAGCCTGGTTTTTTAAAGCCCCAAAACAGGAACTCAAGTTCGATTCTGTCCTTACGCCTATGGGACCTTCCGGACTTGTGAAAAACTTTGAGCTTGCCGAAAACCCGGCTGTCCCGAAAAAAGTGGATTATCTTGTTTATGATACCGATGCCCTTGCAAAAGACGCTATTTCCGAACTTTTGAAAAGTGATGTTTCCACTGAGCATATTACACGTCTCTTTTCTATTGGCCTTCTTGGAAAAGAACGCAAGATAGTGCCTACACGCTGGTCTATTACAGCCGTGGACGATATGGCTGGAAAGGAACTTTCAGACCGCATAATTGACTTCCCCTGGGTCTCTGACGTCAAGCTCTTTAGCGGGACTCATTTCGGAAACCATTTTGAAGTCCTTATCCTTCCGCGGGCTTATTCCTTTGAACTTATTGAAATCTGGCTCCCAAAAACAGTCTGGTCCGGGGAATCAAGCTGGATCGGGGAGGACAGCGAAAGCCTCAACGGAAAGAAGGGTTATTCTCCTCTTGCAGGGGGTTATTATGCAGCAAGGCTTCCTGTGCTTGAGTACCTTATAGAAATCAAAAGACAGGCTTCGGTCTTTGTACTCAGGGAAATAACTCCTGCTTACTGGGCTCCTCTCGGGGTCTGGGTGGTCCGGGAAGGGATGAGAAAAGCACTTCAAAATCCTCCTAAAACCTTTGATTCCCTGGAAGCAGCAGTTTCGGATTTATCAGTCAGGGTTAGAACCCCAAAAACAGAATGGATCCAGCAGGCAAAAATGCTTTCCGATTTCCGGTTCCAGACTACACTTGACTCTTTTTTCAAAACGTAATTCCCTGAAACTCCCCCCCTGCCCGTACTTACAGGTGAGAAATTCTTAGACGTTTGAATCACTCGGAAGAGGTTTTCTGTTTTTACGCTTTTTTGGAGACATCTTTTTGTATAAAATAATCATATTTAAATTTTTTCTTTTAATTCTATTACTTTAAATATTATGATAATCTTTATTTATGTTATTATGTAAAAACTAATGTCCAGAAAGAAGTAGATTCA
>DUGS01000134.1:0-3590 GCA_013331265.1 Methanosarcina sp. | reverse complement strand
CAATGCACCTTTTTTTTGAGTATATTAAATGATATGGAATCTAAATGAATAATTAATATCTTCTTATAATTTCCTCTCAAATTGAATAAAAGACTGGTCTAAATTGGGCAATTTATATAGAAATCAGTATTAGTTAAACTATATGTTATCAATTTTGATATTTGTAATAACAATCGCATAAATAAATTATTTTTCTCATTATTTTTTAGGAAAATTTAAATATGTCCTATTCCTCCACTTTTTTATTTACTATGTTATGAAAATTGGTTCTCCTAAAAATAACCAGGTCTTAGTCAGGATCAAATTATTGAATTTATTTAAAAACTGGTTTTTATTTTTGTTTTTGGGAGATTCTCCCTCCAGATTTGAAAATTAAAAATAATTGTGATTCTATGACCCCGAACAAATTCCAAATCCTTCCGAACAGGACTACAATAGCAGGAGTTTCTGGCAAAAATATCGAAACATAGGTGAATGGAAAGATGAAACGACTACTTCTTATTCTCTGTATCACTGCACTGATGTGCATGACGTCACTCGCGGTTCCAGTATCAGCAGCAACTCTGACTGTTGCGGCAGATGGAACAGGTGATTATACTTCTCTCTCGGCTGCTCTTAACGCAGCCTCATCGGGTGACACTATCTATATCCAGAGAGGGGAATATAGTGAAACGAAATCGATTACGATCAGCAAAACTAATATTACCATCAAAGGTGAAGGTGCAGACAAAGTTACCTTAAGTATGCCTCGTGGAAAGTATCTTTATATTAAAGGT
Source organism: Methanosarcina sp. (assembly GCA_013331265.1). GTDB lineage: Archaea > Halobacteriota > Methanosarcinia > Methanosarcinales > Methanosarcinaceae > Methanosarcina > Methanosarcina sp10923u. The sequence continues at coordinate 2,814 of DUGS01000134.1, read as the reverse complement.
TCAGGGTGTCGCGTGGAAGATCTGAAATTTCAGAGTGATTTCAGTACTATAAGTATTCAATCTTCAAATTGCATTATCCAGAATAATATATTTGAGAACCCTCGTTTTGGTATAATGATACAGTCACCCTACAATTTCATCGCTAATAATGTAATTCTTAATTCTTCAAAGACATATGGAATTTCCATATATAGTGATTCTAATATTATAGAAAATAATATCATTAGGGGAGGTTCAGAAGTAGGATTATACCTTTATTCGGGTACAAATAATACTATCATAAATAATTCATTCATCAACAATACCGTCTCTGGTATTTCATTAATTAAGTGCAGTGGAAATAATATATACCTCAATACGATCAGTGGAAACGGTGCACCAGTAACCCATATCGATAGTGGCTCTTTTCCCTCATGGGTTTCTCCTATTAAGGTAAATTACGCCTACAATGGGATACAGCAATCTAGTATTGTAGGTAATTACTGGGGTAATAGTTACTCCGGCACAGATGCTGATAATAACGGTATTGGCGACACTCCTTTTATTCAAAATGACATCGTTAACGATACCGCCCCGCTGATGGGTCTCTGGCAGAACGGTAATATTGTCCGGCCTGATGCTGCAAAACCGTCTGTTGGGTTCACAGCCAGCTCTTTTTCCGGCCAGGCGCCTTTCACCGTCAAGTTCACAGAATACTCTTCAATACCCGGGACGGTCACATCATATTTGTGGGATTTCGGAGACGGCACTACGAGTACAGACCAAAATCCATCCCATACGTACACTACCGGAGGCAACTACGCAGTCAAGCTCACAGTAACTGGCCCAGGTGGGTCAAACATCCTTGAGAAGACTGATTTCATCAGGGTGATTTCTACAGGTGCGGATCTTAATGTAACAGCCCTCAGCCCTACAATCTTCTCCCATGCAAATAATACCATAACTGCAACCATCAAGAACCAGGGCACTCAGGACGCCGGAGCATTCAAAGTCCGGTTCAATGTGGATGGGCAAAGCACGGATATTAACGTCACAGGGCTGGCAGTTGGTGCAAGCACCTCAGTGAATGTTTCCGATTCGTCGGACCGGCATGTGAATGACACTGTTCCGATCGTTATCACTGCAGACCCTGAAAACGCAGTTGCCGAGAACAATGAAGCCAACAACCAGCTGGCAACAAGCCTTAAAGTGATTTTCAACGGCTATGCTGGCCAGCGGTGGTGCGACGGTCCAGACATCACGACAAAGAAAGTATTTGATCTGCATGGGGATACCATTTACTCTTTTGGGAATAGTGTCTATGGAGCCGATACTGTAACGTGGACTGCAAGCGACCTTCCTATTCCTGCAGGGGCAGCCGTAAAGGATGTACGGCTGTATACTCCCTATTGCTGGGACTCTGCCGGAAACATGCTGGGAACGACAACAATGACCTTCAACGGAGTTGTTGTGCCTCATGAGGCTCATTACAGAGACACAAAGAACTGGGGCGACTATGCACAGTACGGATATGGTACATTTGTGTTCAACGTAACAGGTCAGTTCAATACCTCGGGTGCTAACAACGCAATTTTCAGTCATGGATATGCGCCTGTCCGCGGGATGACCCTTTTAGTCACTTACGAAGATCCAAAGGCCACTGAAAAGCAGATATTCATCAACGACGGGTTTGATATCCTGTATGCTGCTCCTAAGTATTATACAACTGAAGAAACAGCTACTGCATATGCACCTTTCACTGGAAAGACCATCGATCTGAGCCGGGTGAAAGATGCAACTCTGACCACCTTAATAACCCGGGGTTCGTCAGGTGAGACAAGAGGGGCAATGCTCTTTAATGGCCAGGAATGGCCAAACTACTGGGTCCAATCCGCTGCAGAGATTGGAGTAAATACAACCGATATCGGGCCCTATCTTTCCACTACCAACAATACAGCCATGTTCCGAAGTCAGATCGAGGACAACATGGACATGGAAGCTTATCTCGCGATCCTGAAAATTGAGTACCAGTCTACATCAGCACCAGTAGCCAACTTCACAGCCAGCGCAACTTCTGGAACAGTTCCCCTACCAGTAAAATTCACTGACACTTCAACAGGTACCCCAACCAACTGGACCTGGGACTTCGGTGACGGCAGCACTTCTACCGAACAGAACCCTACCCAAACCTACAAGACCGAAGGGAACTACACCGTAAAACTCACGGTATCAAACTCTCTCGGAAGCGATTCTGAGGAAAAAAACGGGTACATCAATGTTGGTTCTGCAGTTCTTGCCCCTGTAGCCGATTTCAGTTCGGATGTAACAAGCGGCAATGCGCCTCTTGCAGTCCAGTTCAAGGATGAATCCGCAAACACCCCTACCAGCTGGGAATGGGACTTCGGTGACGGCAAAACCTCTTCAGAGCAAAATCCGAGTCACACCTATGAAACAGTCGGGACATATACTGTAAAACTCACAGCATCGAACTACGGCGGGAGTAATACCACAGTAAAAACCGATTACATCACCGTAACTTCTGATGTTTCAGCACCTGTCGCAAGCTTTACTTCTGATGCAAGTGCAGGCAATATACCGTTTACAGTCAGGTTCACAGACACTTCCACAGGTAAAGTCAGCAGCTGGAAATGGGACTTTGGCGACGGTAGCACCTCAACTGATCAGAACCCGATACACACTTATGTGACGGAAGGGAGCTACAAAGTAACTCTGACCGCTACAGGTCCAGGCGGCAGTAACACAACAACGTCTGCTGAACCTGTTCTCGTCGGTGCACCTATCACTTCCCCCAGTTACAACGGAGGAATTCCGCTG
>DUGS01000190.1 GCA_013331265.1 Methanosarcina sp. | reverse complement strand
ATCTCAAATATCTCAAATATCTCAAATTTTCTTTCCATTAATGCTTAATAAATGAAAGAATGAAAATTTGAGATATTTGAGATATTTGAGATATAAATCATTGCACAGGGGAGCAGGAGAAATCAAGCTGCTTCTCTTTGCTGAACTTCCAGGAATTCATTCTTATACTCCATAATTTCTTTGTATGGTTTCGAATATCTTGCTTCCACTTCTTCTCTGTGAAAATTGTTATAGGTGCAGAAGGGAATGACCCTGCCATCAGGGATAGCATAGTGGATTCCGCAGCGTTTAGCTCTTTCCAGATCCATGTTGTAGAGGTCCTGGAAGTGCATAGCTCCGAGAAAAAGCGCTTTTCTGTGGAACTGAGCAGTCTGTTCTCTTGAACCGGTTTTAAGAAAATTGCTCACCAGGGAGAGTATTTTAAGGTCTTTTGGGCATCTGGATTCGTCGATGTAGCGCGGGAGCTGACTTATAACTTTTGCTACTTTCTTTACGCGAAGACCCGGCTCCTTAAACTCGGGAGTGACATCCTCAAGGAATTCAAGGAACCCTTCCACATCCACGAACTCACTTATAGGAATTAGTTTTCCTCCATTTTCAAAAACATAAGTGGCAGCCCCACAGAGAGGGTGCACCGTGAACTCGGGGAGTGGGACCTTTCTAACCGTGGTCAGGAATCGGCTGATGGGTACTGCAGCGGATGCAGGATACCAGGCTTCACGGGGAATTTCTCCTTCTGTTTGTTCTTCTAAGAGTGCTGCAAGATCGGGAATTGTAATTCTTTGCTCTTCGCGCAGGGCCTGGTCAATCCGGCCTGTGAATGCTACTGGTTGGAAATTTACTCCTTTAACCACGTCTCCGTTTCTTGCTGCGAAACGGACAATATCTCCAACCTGGTGCTCATTAACACCTTTTATTAGAGTAGGTACGAGCACAACACTGTTCAGGCCAGCCTGTCTGCAGTTCTCAAGAACCTTTTGTTTTATAGGAAAGGCATTGAATCCCCTGGTTGCCCTATATGGTTCCTCGGAGACCCCATCAAAGGATAGATACACTGTATGGAGCCCTGCCTCCCTCAAGTCATTACAGTATTCCTGACTTTTTGCGAGCTTGATACCATTAGTTGCAATCTGGACCTGTGAAAAACCGAGTTTTCGTGCTAATTCGATTATTTCGGGCAGGTCTTCCCGGACTGTGGGCTCACCTCCGGCAAACTGGATTGCGTAGCAGGGAACAGGTTTTTCATTCCGGAGAGTCAGCATCATTTCCCGGATCTGCTCAAATTCCGGTTCATATATAAAACCGCTTGCTCTGGCATTAGCAAAGCACACCGGACAATTGAGGTTACAGCGGTTTGTCACATCAATGTTTGCAAGTAGGGTCCCTGATTCGTGTCCAGAGCAAATTCCGCAGTCCAATGGACAGCCAGAGGAAGAAGAAATTTTATCATTTAAGACTCCACTGCCGATATATGAATAGCGGTTGAACTTTTTGTAAAGTTCGCTATCCGACCAGTAAGTGTCCAAAAAGGTCCCATGTTCGGGGCACGTTTTTTTCAGCATTATCTTTCCATTTTCTTCAAACAAGGTGGAATCAAGAACTTTTTTGCATTCTGGACAAACAGACTTTATTTGTTTCATTCATACATCTCACAAATTCGTTTGTAGTCATATCAGATTGCTTTTTCAGGAAGTCCTTCCTTTTCAGGAAGCATTTCTCTTCAAACCCTGTTGTGATTCTTTACGTCTTTTTTACAATATTCTCTGCCAGGAGATCAATAAGAATCTTCATAATTTCTGGAAAATCATCATCCTCAGTTTCATTCCTGAAATTGATGAGGGAAAGTACCATATGGGTGGTTTCGGCCAGCAGTCTGGCAGGTTTGTCTATCAGAAGATCGGCGGCTTCCCACTCTTCAAAGAAAGGCAGAATTATTGCCACGTTATCTCTACGGATTTTTTTAATTTCTTCTTCAGAAGACCTGGAAATTGTCAGTTCAAGGTGTTCTTTCTCAAGGTAAACTTTTCTCCAGACCGGGTGGTTATTTACAATATGCAGCACATACTGGAGATAAGCCCTTACAGCTTTATCAGGCTCAGTCCTGTATTTCAGGAAGGAGTTTTCCAGTATACTGTCCTTTAAGGCTTCTCGCTCTTCCGTAAAGATTTGCAGAAAGAGATCCTCTTTGCTGTTAAAAAAGGAATAAAAAGAACTCTTTGAAATTCCCAGGCCTTCGGTAAGATCTTCAATACCTGTTTTCTTAACTCCATATCTGGCAAAGCAGTCTTTCCCGCGGTCTATAATATTTCGCTTTATGATCTCTCTTTCTTCATCTGTAAAAGATCTCAGTGGCTCACCTCTTCTGGAAATAGCTCCAGGGTTTTGCAGAGTTTATTGAGGATATAAAGTCTGAACGTATCTATTGAACGTATCTATTCGAGAATAAAAAATCAATAATATCAATGAATTATTGATTTTTTTGTTCATAGTATAATGTACACATCAGTTATTTATATTTTATGAAGCCCGAGTTGCGCCTCGGGAGTACGCGGTCCTTTTCGGTCGCTTCGCTCCCTCAAGAGGACTAATTTAGGAGTTATAAAACAATTAGCCTTATTCAAGATGGTTAGCAAAAAACCCAACTCATACAACCGTACTCGTTTACTAAACCTTTTTTGTCACGCTCGACGCAGGAGAGCGGTCTTACAGAGAAAAAAGAGAAATGCAAAAAAATAAGAGTGCAGTAAGATATGCAAATATTGCAAGAAACCAAAAACACGAAGATAGTTCAACAAACAGAATTAAATGTTGTAGGACTGATGCGGTGAAAATGAGAATTAATAACATTAAACCTTCAACGATACAAAACACATATATCACAATAACGTCTGATGTTCTTGATTTTGGTCTTTGAGTGAGAAAGTCCCAAACAAAAAATCAGTTCATGAGGGTGAGTTACTGAAAACCAAGAGCCTCCAAATCTCTCCATATTTATTTAAAACATGGAGTATGTGCTCGTTTTTCAGATTTGATCAATGACTCACCCTCACTACCAAAAATCAAAAATTCCCATGAATAATCTCATGGGAACTAACATTTCATTTCACAGGATCACATTTTTTCAGGATATTGTCAAATACCCTGTATCAAACCCGGTAATCGAAGATGTTTCCGATTTCACGTTTGCCCTGAAAAGCTTGCGACCAACCGCAGTCCCTTCAGGAACAGTCACTTTCACCGGAACCAGAACTTCTTCCCCTGCTTTCAGAGTTATAGTTTTCTCAGTCCAGTCAAACCCGGAAAGGTTTGCCTGATAGGAAGCAGGAAGTTCGATGACACTGATCCTGATTTTAAAGGTGTCATCGATGTTCTGAGTGTTTTTCACCTTGAGGTTCAG
>DUGS01000064.1:451-3925 GCA_013331265.1 Methanosarcina sp. | reverse complement strand
CGAAGCGAGTGAAACGGACCGCGGGCTCCCGAATCGCAATTCGGGTGGCGCAACTCTCGGGGTCAAAAGTATTTGTGTTCGATCTTTCTTTCCTGTATCAGAAACAGATTTATATCAGCCCCCTAAAAATGAGTACAGGAGTGTAAATATCAGAAATGCTTAAAAAATACAGATACTTCTTATTTCTTGGATATTCGAAAGTTCTAAAGATCTGAATATCTAACAACTCAGGATCCCTTGAATTTAATACCTTAAAGATCTGGAGTGCTGCGCAAGTTTAACTTCCCTGAAAGTCTGAAGGTATGCAGTTGCCTGAAAATTCTGGCTGTATGGTAGAGTCAAGGAGTTTATCCAGATGTATGAACTGAAAATCGCTTTAAGGCAGATATTGTCCAGAAAAAAGCAGACCCTTTTTGCTATACTCGCTGTTGCTCTGGCAGTTGCCGTGATCACGGTAATGATGGCAATGCTTTCTGGTTTTCAGGATGAGCTTGTAAACTCAAGCATCGAAAATAATCCCCATATTGTTATCAGTCCTCAAGATAAGGAAGAAGAGTTCATTCATCTTTACAGGCATACCTCAGCTCTTGTTGCTGAAAAGGAAGGAGTTATAGCCGTATCCCCCAAATATCTGGGCCAGGCTGCGTTGAAATATCGGGATAATGCCGAAGGGGTCTCGCTTCAGGGAGTTGACCCTGAGGCTGAAGAGAATGTCATGAGGGTAAGTGAGCACGTTGTAGAAGGAGACCTCATGACCCTTATCCACACAAGGTACGGAATTTTGCTTGGAGATAAGCTTGCAGAAAATCTGGAGGTCCATGTAGGAGACAGAGTGGACGCTGTTTTTCCGGGTTCGAAAACAACTTCTTTTAAGGTCATTGGGCTAATCCATACCGGCACTGCTGCAGATGAGGTTACAGCTTATACAAGGCTCGATTCGGTGCAGGAATTTTTTAATGAACCCGGAGTTGTAAGCATTATAGGGGTCAGGGTTGCAGACCCTTACCAGGCAGATGCAATTGCAGCTTCGATTGAAAGAGAAACCGGGCTTGATGCTGTGAGCTGGAGCGAAGCAAATGCTGAAATCCTGAGCCTCCTTAAGACCCAGGCGGTCTTTGTGAACATTTTTTATTTGCTGATTTACGGGATTGCAGGTTTCGGGATTGCAAATACCCTGATTACCATTGTTGCCCAGAGGACCAGTGAAATAGGCATTTTGAAAGCTATGGGAGCTTCTCAAAAGAGCATAATGGTTGTATTTCTTTTCCAGTCCCTTGTCCTCGGAGCTATGGGTCTGGTGCTTGGCATCATTCTCGGTTACATTGTGACCGTTGCACTCCAGAGCTATAAAATCGAAGTCCCTCAGGAGATGTATTTCGGGCTTCAGACCCTTCCTCTTGAGGTAAAGCCCCTTAATTTTGTATATTCTTCATTTTTTGCTTTGATAGTCAATATCATCTCGGGCATCTACCCTGCAAGAAAAGCTGCAAAACTTGACCCTGTGAAAGCCATTGAAAGCGCCTGAACAGAGAGAATTATAATCGACCAGCAAACTAATTAAGGGAAAGTTAATAACTGCTTATTTTCCAAAAAACGTTTTTATTCCTATCAAAATAACAAATATTCCAAAAGATTTTCTCATGACATTAAGTGGAAGCTCGTTTGCGAATTGAGCTCCGAATTTTGCACCAATAACCATTGCAAGACAGATAATGATACCCGCATACAAATCAGTATTTCCTCTTTTATAGTATTCGAGAAATGCAAGTATTCCAACCGGTGGAAGCAGAGCAACCAGAGAAGTTCCCTGGGCTTTCAGCTGGGAAAATCCCACTAAAAACACCAATGCAGGAATAATTATAACCCCGCCACCAATCCCAAATAGTCCACTCAAAATGCCCGCTACAATACCGATTATTATATAGATTATCAAATCACTCATGAAGCCAACCACTCCAAACATACTTTTAACTTTTCCTGATTTTCCTGATTTAAACGTATATTTCTGGCTGTTCTCTACATGAAACTGCGAGTTTATTTAAGTTAACAGTATCGTACTGAAAATATGCAGGGCTGCCACTTATGGTAATATGGAAAAACCCGAAACTTGCAGAAAGGTCGTACTTGAAAGGATAGGTCATGGGTTAAGAGGGGATTGTTTTTTCATAAGTAATTTGCCCCTGAAAAATCTAGCTTTCTCCAGAGCATCTGTATATTTCTCTCTTTATCTAAATTATCTAGATTATATAGAACACATAGAAATTCTATTAATTTTTAAGATATGGACCTCTCTATTACTTTCCAGCCCATTTTCCTGCGCAACAAATATTTAAAATGAGTTATAAGTTATTAGCCAGAAGCAGATTTACAAACTATTTATCGTTGTAAAGTATTTTATAAGCTTTCTACCGATAAAATATTTACCAGACCGGGCTTATTACTTATTCACCACAACCGGGTTAAAGAGGCGCTTTTATGATCAAAATCGAGTTACACGGCACATACAACCTTTATTATGCGATTCTTGGAATGCGGAACCCCATGAATTCCTGGCACCTTATGGACAGCAGTGAGCCTGATAAGGCCGGGAACTGCACGCTCGGGGAAAAGGACCTTAACCTTGCCCAGCGCCTGACTCTTGCAGGAAACGAGCACGGCAAGTTCCTGAGGTTCATTACAGTCTGTTTTGACCTTACAGCTCCCCTCTACTGGTGGAAAGAATTTGACACGTACAAGTTCACGGAAAAGAATTCAACCTCAACAATGCATAAGCTGACCAGCAGGGACCTGGCTCCACACGATTTTTCCTTTGACACGATGAATGAATACAGGAATGCCCAGATCCGGCACCTCAACGACCTTATCAAATCCTACAAATCCCGTGAGGGGGACAGCGAAGAGGACAACGCCTATAGAAAAGCGGTTTTCAGGGAGCTTGTCCAGGACCTCCCGAGCGCTTACATGCAGAAAAGGACAGTAATAACGAACTACGCCGAGCTCAGGAACATTTATTTCCAGCGCCGCCACCACAAGCTTGACGAGTGGAGGGACTTCTGCGGCTGGATGAAAGAGAACCTTCCATATGCTGAAGAGCTTATCTGCGTGGAAAAAGAAGAAAAAGAGGAAAAATAAGATCTAAAAGCTAACAGTTAAAAGCAGTCGCTTTGCAGGGTTTTTAAAAAGCCCTGCTTTCATATCTTTTCATCCCACTTTCCGCAGGTGCGACAAGAAGCTGTACTATGAATTGCGGAAACACTACCTTTTCCATTTAAGGTAATCCTGCTGTGACATGCATAAAATGATAACGTTTGTATGAAGCTCACAGGACAATATCAAGAAATCAAGGAACCTGACTTTGATAATTGGTTCGGATAAAGATACTACAAAGAACATAAACTGAATCAATTACTGACATCATATTTTTCATTTTTGTAGAAATGTATCCTCTGTTTCAATGTATCCTCTGTTTCTACA
>DUGS01000064.1:0-208 GCA_013331265.1 Methanosarcina sp. | reverse complement strand
AATGTTATTTTTTGAAGACATCTGTGGAATGTTGGTAGGATTTACACACTTGATATATAAAGTCAAGTACAATAACAGTGCTGTTTGAACTTACATTACAAACAGTTCAGGGTTAGTGTTATCGATTTATTAATCAAATGTGTAAATCCTAACGTATATATATTGAATTATATTTCCATTATTTTTTATGAAAGTCTGAATGGATTGT
>DUGS01000065.1:6869-12902 GCA_013331265.1 Methanosarcina sp. | reverse complement strand
TCAAATATTAAATAAGTTCAAATAAGACAGGTCCTTATTGATGGAGTTTAGTTCTTGATTTGCGAATCTGCCTGAACCAGACCGCCGTTAAGCACATAAATACATTTTATCAGGTCCTGAAAATCATTGAGCTGAAAGTCAAAGCACTTTTCTGTTTCTTCTGCAGGTCTCCAGTCTCCATAGGAAGCATAAGCTGTTTTTAAACCTAACCTGCAGGCAGGAGCCATATCCCTTTTGATGCTATCACCAACTACAAGACTTTCTTCCGGCTTTAACCCAAGAGCATCAAGAGCAAAGAGAAAATGGGCAGGGTCCGGTTTTTTCGTACCTGTCATATCTGCTGATACCAGAAGTTCAAAGGAATCCAGAAGGCCCACTCTTTTAAGCCTTGCACGGGCATGGTACCTGTCGGCATCTGTTATTATTGCAAGCCTTAACCCAAGTTTTTTAATTCCTCAAGGGTATCCCTTACCCCGGGATACAGTTCAAGGTTTTGCAGTTTTTCTCTGTCATAGATCTCACAGCAATCTCTGTACCCCTGTGCTGTGAAAAGCTTTCTCTCCTGCATGTAGTCCATTATATTTTCATGATCTTCAAACCCATACGTTCCCCTGAGAAAATACCTGAAAAGCTCTGCAGGATCTCTCTTAAATTTTGTATCATATTCTCCAAGATAGGAAAGAATTTCCCTGCATGCAATGAGTTTTACAGCTATGAAATCAAAAAGAGTATTATCCATATCGAAGAGGACAGCTTTCAAGGCATTCTGATGGCCTCTATGTATATCTTTTCTGATACTTTCCTGATTTTCGCGGATCTGTTTCATTTTTCTCGGCATTATTAAGGTGGATTTTATGTTTTTGGGAGCTTTCTGGTCTTCTTCTCTCTCCTTCCCCTTTTTCTGCATATTTCAGACTCTTTTTAAGGAGAGGCTATAAAAGCCATAAAGGACAGATGTATAGGTCATAACTAACAATAGACTTAAGTAGATAACGAACGCGAATAATCAAAAAAACTGTGACCCTTAATTTTAAAGGATATTAGAGGAAATTTTAACATGAATTCTGGAGAACCAAAGGACGAATCTTTCACAGAAGAAAAAGAAGAAAAAGAAGATAAAGCTGAAACCGGAGAGAGATCGGTTTCTGGGGATATGTATGTTCTGAATGACTCGGGGAGTGCGGCAGATGAGGAGGTCAGCAACGAAATTCTTGCAGCAGAAATTAATGAGTGCGGTCTTGACCTTCTCAGGCTTGGCAAGCTTAACGAGGCAATAGTTGCCTTTGATAAGGCAATTGAAAAAGACCCTGAAAATATTTATCTTTTAAACAATAAGGCGGCAGCTCTTGAAAGCCTGGGAAGGTTTGAGGAAGCACTTGAACTTTACAATAAGGCTGTTAAGGTTGATTCCGAAGATGCAGATCTCTGGAATAATATGGCTTTTTCTTACTCCCAGATAGGAGAATATGAAAAAGCAGTAGAAGCCTACGAAAAGGCTCTTGAGCTAAAGCCGGACTATCCCAACGCATGGTATGGAAAAGCCCTGAACCTCAGCCAGGCAGGAAGATATAAAGAGGCTGTTGATGCCTATGAGAGAGTCCTGAGAGAAGCCACGGATTACAAAGAAGCCTGGGTAGGAAAGGGTGTAGCTCTCGGACAGATGGGAAAGTATGATGAGGCTATAGTTGCATACGATAAAGCCCTCGAGATTGATCCCGGATTTCTTGAAGCCTGGTATTACAAAGGAGTAGATTTTGACAGCCTTGGCAGTTTCAAGCAGGCTCTGAAAGCCTATGAAAAAGCCGTGGAAATTGACCCTGATAATGATGATGCCTGGAATAATATGGGCATAGATCTGGAAAACCTGGGAAGGTATGACGAAGCAATTAATGCTTTTGAAAAAGCGATCAAAATCAATTCAGAAAATTCCGATGTATGGTATAACAAAGGCTTTACCCTCAGCCAGGTTCAGAGGTTCGACGAATCTGTCGAAGCCTACAGGAAAGCTATACAGCTTGATCCTGAGTACCTGGAAGCCTACTCTTGCCTGGGTTTTGTGCTGGCTCAACTCAAGCGCTTTGAAGAAGCCCTGGAAACCTATGAGAGGGCTCTCAAGCTTGACCCAGAAGCTGCAGACTCCTGGTTTGGAAAAGCTATCTGCCTGAGTTTCCTTGGACGCGAAAGTGAGGCTGAGGATGCATACCGAAAAGCCGTAAAAATCGACCCCAGATATGCTGAAATAGGAGGAGGTATTCAGTAATCCGGAGAGAATTCTCTTTCCGGACCTTATTTTGGCATTCCACCATTAACTCTACTTATTATTCCACCATTAACTCTACTTATTATTCCACTATTAACTCTACTTATTTTACATTCTATATTTTACCCTTCATTCCTCTCGACTGTATTTCCTCTCTTTTGTTGTTTTTCTATAATTCCCTGTGGTTCACTCAAGGCACGAATTAAATACGTGTAAAGACGTGCACAGATGCCATATTCGGTCGAACGCGGGGAGTTAAAATCCAAAAAATATCGAAAAGGATTCCGACAAGAAAGAAAGGATGGGAAACGAAAAGGATAGCTCTATATATTGGAACTGCTTTTCAAATAGATATATATCTTTCTTTAAATTTAAAATCACTTCTCACATGACAGAGCGGATGAAAGGATGGAAGGATGGATTCTTTATAAGAATACGGCTGCCGAACTGAGGCCGGACCTGTACGAAATTCACCGTTTCATTGGGGTTGCGGCTGAGAAAGGAATAGAGCTCAGGGTTGTAAAGCCTGACCAGTTCGACCTGATAGTAACAAGAGATGACAGAAAAAGCATACTCCTCGACGGAGAAGTTGTTCCCCTCCCGGACTTTCTCCTGCCAAGAATGGGAGCAGGCACAACCTACTTTGCGCTTGCAGTTATCCGTCACCTTGAACGCCTTGGGGTCTGCGTTATTAATTCCTCTCAGAGCATTGACACAGTCAAAGACAAGCTCTATTCCCAGCAAATTCTGGCAGAGAGAGGGATCTCTTCTCCCAATACGATGTTTGCCAAAAACCCTGTCAATATAAGCCTGGTTGAAAAATACCTGGGCTTTCCCCTCATAGTAAAAGCCCTCTCCGGCTCTATGGGAAAAGGAATATTCCTTTCGGAAAACCATGACAACTTCCGCGACCTCATGGAACTGATCCATGTAACCAGCCCCAACGCGAACATTATCTTCCAGGAATTCATAAAATCCAGCCTCGGAAGAGATCTCCGCGTCCTCGTAATCGGAGGCCGTGCGGTCGCCTGCATGGAAAGAATTGCTCCCGCAGGCAGTTTCAAGTCCAATTATTCCAGAGGCGGAGCAGTCCGCAAATTCGACATGACACCCAAAATAGAACAGCTGGCAATAGAAACTGCCCGCACCTTCGGGCTCGATATAGCCGGTATCGACCTCCTCTTCGACGGCGACCATTTCAAAGTCTGCGAGGCTAATTCATCCCCTGGTTTCGAAGGGCTTGAAGAATGCTGCGGGATTAACGTTGCAGAGATGATTTACGATTTTGTGAGAGAAAAGGTAGGGAAAAAATAAAATACAGATTAATATTTTTTCACCTTCTCCCCTTTCTTCAAAGCAAAGTGATAATTAAGCCATTTGCTTATAAGCTGCGCCACGAAAAAAAGGTCTCGATTTTTATTGGACAATCTTTCGGTTTATTTTTTCCACCACATCTTTACCCATGTGGACCATCCCCTTTGTATAAGGTTTCCATTATCTGACTCAAGTACTCCTTTCAGGTAGTCCCTGAGAATGGTTTCCTGGGTATCTGAGGTTACATTGTAGTATGACTTAAAATCCTCAACGGCTTCTTCAAAGTTTGCATACCTGTAAACATGTTCGAAGGGAAAAACGCTTACGGTCATAAGGCAGAAAACCCAATTCCTTTAGGGTTGGTATGAATGCCGTCAACTTCTTCATACCTTTTTTATTATTTACAAGTCTTATATATGCGGATAAAGTATAAACCAATGCTAATGTTAAAAGCCTATAAATACAGAAAAGATAAAGGACACAGCCCCTGGAATTACGTGTTTGCCCGAAAGAACTGCTGATCTATAATGATGCGTTCTCTCCAGGTCATTGGTTGCAAATGATTAGAATATTAGCCTGTTATATATTTAGGTTTAAGGTGGGATACTGGCCGGTTGAACTGCATCTGGATTTCACAAATGGCTTTTTAAACCGCATTTAAACCGAATATCAATAAACTATCACTTCAAGCCCAGTCACTTCTGTAAAGTGGTTATCTCTGGTAACTATTTTTCCATCGTGACACAATATTATAGCAACTATGAGTTCATCGAATGCTCCAATGGTTCTTCCTTTTGAGAGTAAATTTGCAGACAGGGAAGCAAAGACTTCATAGACTGGTTCTTCAAGCTCCAGGACCTGAAAACATTCCAGAAGCTTTTTGATTTCTTCCAGGTTTTGATGCGTTTTTCGGGACAGATAAGCTCCCCGGTACAGTTCAAGGACATTAACCTCGGTCATGCTTAAAGGAATTTCCTGGGCTTCCATTTCAGCCAGTTTCTGGAGAGCTTCTTCTTTTCCTCTCAGGAGGTCTACAATAAATGAGGTATCAAGCACTGGCATCAAAATCAACCTCCCTCATCTTTGCCTCTCTAATATCTCTGGAAGCTTTTTCAATTGCGTCAGCGAGTTCGGGGTTGGAGCCTATTTCTGCGAGCACTTCAGATAGCTTTCTTTTTCTGGGATAGTACTTGAGGATCACATCCGAAAAACTGTCTTTTTCTGAGGTTTTGAGGCTTTTGAGCTTCTCGTAGGCTTCATCGCTTATGCTGATTGTTCTGGTTGGCATAATAATATCTGTGTATGTATGTGTATTTAAAAGTATCAATGGAAATGGATGATTAGAAAACCGACTCTGTTCCAAAATCTAGTGATAAAATAAGTGTAACATCACTACACAAAATTATAACATAAATATAGGATGCTGCTGGTAGATGTATAACCTGCAGAAATCGTTTCCATAGTCCTTCTTTCCTCTATGGACTTCCATTGTGCATTTGCGTCTTGCTTTCTTATTTCTTGCTGCTGTTGTAAAGATGTATTGTTAAAAAAGTAGTCTTCTTCATTTACAGGAGCACTCACGTTCGATTTATTGAAGTCTACTATAGTTGAAAATGGCAAATCCACTATTACTTTTTCTTTGGTTTTACCTTTAGTATCGGTTAGTGAATACTCTGCGTAGTAAAATGTTGGGCCTAAATAAAGAGACTTCATCTCTCCAATAGTCAGCTCTTCCTTATCAGCACTTTCTAATTTTATCTTGTTAGCACGTTCTTGTGCCAGTGATTTTGAACGGGTCGTAAATTCTGGTATTTCATTAGGCATCTTGCCTTTTGAAAACTCCAGAACTGGATAGTTATCTTTCGTCGCTGAAATGAAAATATATCCTGCTTGTTGCTTATTTTCCATAACGTTAAATGAATAAGCCGACCTATTACCATAAAGATCGTAGTAGATGGTAGATAGTTTCACAGTTGCGTCTTTCCATTCTGATAAATTTGGTATAGATCCGGAAATCTCTTTTATAGAGTAAGACGCAACTTCTTCAGCTTCATCCACGCTGATCATATTTGATGTGTCGATGCATTTAGTCTCATTCAATGAATTTGACTCACGGAAGTTTTTCTATTAAATTTTAAGCAGTTATTTCAAAAAGAGAATAAAAATAGTAAAAAAGCCGCTTGCCTACAAGAATTGCCGGCAATAGGTTATATTCAAATAATTGCAATAATTTTCAAAAGCTAGTGATTTTTTATTTTACATTCATCACCAGCTTTTGGCATTGTGTCTTTTTAATTATTTATGAAAGTCTGAATGGATTGTTTTACATTACAAGTTTGTGAGATTTCAACATAGTAACTTGTTTGTAACTTTCAGACTTTTTCATTATTCGAGTTTACTTCTTTAGCTTCTTCACTTGTTTTTTCAGCTTTTTTAGCTTCTTCACTTACTTCTTTAGT
>DUGS01000065.1:6207-6648 GCA_013331265.1 Methanosarcina sp. | reverse complement strand
TCACTTACTTCTTTAGTATCTTCATTTACTTTATCAGTGTTTTCACTTTCAGTGTTTTCACTTTCAGTGTTTTCACTTGTTTTTTCAGCTTCTTTAGCTTCTTCACTTACTTCTTTAGTTTCTTCACTTACTTTTTCAGTGTTTTCACTTACTTCTTTAGTTCCTTCATTTACTTTTTCAGTGTTTTCACTTTCAGTGTTTTCACTTGTTTTTTCAGCTTCTTTAGCTTCTTCACTTACTTCTTTAGTATCTTCACTTACTTTTTCAGTGTTTTCACTTTCAGTGCTTTCAGCTTCTTTAAATGCGGGTTTAGTTTCTTCACTTACTTTATCAGTATTTTCACTTGATTCTTTAGTTTCTTCACTTAGTTTTTTAGTTTCTTTGCAGGCTGGCTTAGTTTCCTTGCAAATTGGTTTGGTTTCCTTGCAGTCTGGCTTAGTT
>DUGS01000065.1:1473-5945 GCA_013331265.1 Methanosarcina sp. | reverse complement strand
AGTTTCCTTGCAGTCTGGCTTAGTCTCTTTGCAGGCTGGCTTAGTATCCTTACAGGGTGACTTACAATCTTTTTTGGTATCATCACATACTGGCTTACAATCTTTTTTAGTGTCGTCACAGACTGGTTTACAATCTTTTTTGGTGTCGTCGCAGACTTCTTTCACTTCCTTTTCTGAAACATTTATTTTAGCAAGCTTTGAATCTGTGCCGTTTTCATTGCTTACTGTTAGGTTAACTGTGTAGATTCCTGCTGTCAAGTAAGTATGAATCGGGTTCTTTTCTATTGAGGATTTTCCATCTCCAAAGTCCCAATTGAAAGAAACTGCATTTTCAGAACTGTCATTAAACTGAACCGAAAGGGGAGCATGACCTTCACTGACGTTGGTAGTGAAGTTTGCTACAGGGAATTCAATACCAAGCTCGAATTCCTTCTCTGTTGTCACAGTCTGATTAACCCACGTCTGATTTATATTTCCGTTAATATCCACATCGTGCATACCGATGGTGTAACCTGTATCGGGTTCGAGGCCGGTAGCATTGAAGTATTCTGCGGAGGTGTTGGTCTGGAAAACACCGTCAAGGTAGATCTCATAGTAGGAGAAGTCAGGGTCTGTTGGGTTGGTCCAGATCCAGTTAATCCAGGTAATACCTTTAGTGGATTGGAGGTTTATTGAAGAAGGCGGTAAATTACCGGGTTTCAGAGCGGTATATGAAGTAGAATTATCCCATGCAATGTTGCCTGCTTCATCCACAGCAGATACATTTACTGAATGAGTGCCTTCAAGTGCTGTAATATCACCTTTCCAGAGATTTCCACCCTGATTATGGAATGAAATATCATTCGCTTTTACACTGGTAACTCCAACATCGTCAGTGGCATTGACTGTAACAGCGATCACAGATCCTGGATTGGAGTTTGCTGGATACAAATCAACTGAGTTGATCACAGGAGATACGAAATCACCTATTACAGCATCTTTTGTTACACGTAGATCCACAGTGCAAGAAGCACTCCCCCCAACGCCAGTCGCGATGATTTTGCCAGTGTAATTTCCAGAAGCTGCACTTTCAGGTACATCTATTGTAATTAGAACGTTTTCAGGCACTCCTGCAGAAACATTGACAGTTGTTGGATCTACTTCGATACTACCTGTATCAATAACATCACCGTTCTCTGATTTTAGTAAAGTTGGTGTTATTGTAACCGATGTTGAGGTTTGGGATGTACTGACAGTAACGTTCTCGGTAATCTGTCCTCCAGCTTTTCCCTCAATGGATAAGTTTTCTGGTGAAAGCAAGATAGAACTTGTTCCTTGAATTATTTCAAAGGAAGTATCATTAATTCTGGTGAACTGAGACCCATCAGGTAAACTTCCTGTTGATGTAGCATCAACCTTATAATCACCCATTAAAGAAGTATCCACAAAATAATTTGTATATACTCCATCCTGAGCTTTACTATCTCCATGACCACCATCATCATACAGTATAAGCTGTTCAATACTCGAATCTGGGAGAGTAATATTAACTTTGACATCAGCTCCTGTGATTTGAGTTCCTGCATCAGAAAGACCAGCAGTAATTTTTGCAATTTCACCCTGATTGTACTGGTCTTTGTCAGTAGACAGTGACATGGATAGCGCTGACTCGGCACGGACTGTAACATGAACATCCTCACCACCTGCTGGCATGTCGGTTGCAGTCAATTCCATAGTCCACTCCCCGGGTTCTGGATCTGTGACTTTGTAGATCTTATAAGTGGGACCAGACAAATATTCAATAGTAGGATCTGAATCTGCAATAGAGGGATCTACTAACGACCCATCAGGTTTGTACAATACGAGGTCTACATTACTTCCTGGCCAACCAATCCCAAAAGATACTTTATCTATTGCAGAATCAATTGGAACTAGTATTGGCACACGCTCGTGGATAAACATCTTAACGTTACGCTTGAAGACAGTTTGCCATCCGATGATTTTTCCAACAATATCGTTATAAATTTCCTGTAGCTGGCTATCTGTGGGAGAATAATAATACTTACCTCCTGTCTGTTCAGCAATGTTACCTAGCAATTTTTGGTCAACAGAAGGACCAAGACCAACAGTGTAAACCTGTATATTGCTAGCTTTAATTGAGGGGATTACGTTGTTTGGATTTTCTCCGCTATTTTGATATCCATCAGAAAGCAAAACAATTGCCCAAGGATTATTTGGATTACCATAGTTAAGTAAATCATTTAATCCGTATCTCATCCCGCTTCCAATTGCAGTAACACCGAAGGCAGAAATTGAGTTTATCTCCTGTTTAATGCTGTTCTTCACTTCCGGAGTAAGAGTAGCAAGGTGATAATCATAACGTGCAGATGTGCTGAATGATACAACTCCAGCCATATCCTCAGATTCCATGTAGTCAATGAAAAGATTAGCTGAGTTCTTTGCACTGGAAATTGGTGTACCATACATGCTACCCGAACGGTCGATGACGAGCACCACATTAGCGTTAGCATTAGCGGTAGCGTTACCCTCACCATAGAATACAGCATTCTGCTCGCTATCACTCAAGGTTACTCTTTTATATTTAACAGAAATATTTAAATCATAATTCCCATTAGAATCCTGCTTTGGCGGATTGAAACTGAGTTTATACTTCCCATCACCTACATCATTCACTGTTACATTATTTACTTTTTTACCACCAATTTTTATAGTGAAATCGTCTTTTTTCAATTCTGTAATCGAGAAATTTTCACTTTTTACTTCAGCATCTACTGTGAGAAGATTTGGATTATCATAGTTTCCAACTAATGAGAACGATTCTTTGGTTGGTGATGTGATATTCAATGTAGGTGTCCGGCACCAACCCTCGGTTGGACGTTTACTCGCACCTCTAGGTGAAATATAGTATCTAGATTCATTTTTTTCAAGCGATAGAGAGGCAAAAGCATTCTCTTGGTTCCAATTTTGTTCAATAATCTTTACATATTTATCCCCAACTTCTGTGATTATTGCAACGTGACCATAACCATTTTCACTTGGACTAAATACAATGATATCATCAGGCTTAGGCGCTACCGAACCGTTGTTAGAATAGCTGACCAAACCTTTGGCTTCGGCATTAGTATAATAGGTAATGGCATGACCAGTTTCGTCCCAATCAGGTTCAACATCCTTCATTGCCTCTCTATAAAATCTCTTAACATATTCAACACATTGATATTTTCCATTACCTTTATTTGAGTAAGCGGTTACATTTTTATATGAACCTATTGGATCTCCGTATTTTATTACACTTGAACTATCTATTAAATTTTCATCTGCAATAAACGCATCATTCTGTTCAGAGCTCAGACTTGTCTGACCATTTTGATCCTCAGCACTGACAGCACTCACCGTAAGGGTGAGCATTAACACAGCGGCAATCATCACAACGAGTTTTTGCTTCATTTTATCACCAACTTTTTACAAGCATACTCGAGCAATCCAATATTGCTGAATTCTAATTTTGGATCGAATCCATCAGAAATAGAAACTTCTGCATTAGCAGTTCCATGTATCAAAATTAAAAAATAACAAAATCAGTAATATGCAGAGGTCATGCTGTGATGAATTCTTATTTAAACTTTGTAACATTTAAACATCGAAACGTTTGAATAATTATTACTACCACAGCGACCATATATGCTAATTATGTATTGCTTTTTATCATAAATATATTAATAATGAAATGTTTCAGTCAAATGATATCTCAGCTTACATCCAAAGCTCTGGATTAGGACACAAAAGGCACTTACAATAAGGAATGAAACTTACCTCGAAGCTGTTAGATACGGAAACTTGTTCAGAAAAAACTCTTTTTTAAAGATTACAGCCACTTCACATTTTAAAATGGGCTTTCAGTACTGTATAATAAAAATTAAAAGATATGAAATGTTATGATGATTTTAGTTATGCAGCACAGTGAACCTAATAAATATAGATAAACAACTCAGAAATTCATATCACAAATAAGAATTTCCGTATATTATAAAGAAAGAAAAAAGAGCCAAAAAAGTAAAAAAAATAAAGCCGCTTTAAAAAGCAGCTTTGATTTTACTTAATGATGCCCGTGTCCACAGGCTGAACACTCAATCTGTTCTCTCTTAAATTTCACATAAGCCTTATCGATCGACTCAAGACACTTTGGGCAGACGTTTACTTCTTTTTTTACGATCCCTTTTGAGAAATCCGGGACCTGAAGTTCCACAGGGTGGACCCTGCCTTTATGTCCGCAGAGGACGCATTTGTTTCTCCTGCAAGAGATTTCGTCTTTGTCGATGTATATATAGGTTTTCTGGGCGGAATCGAGGCAGGTCTCACAGAGGCCTTTCCAGACGCCTTCTGGATAAGCGAATTTGAGGAGAGGAGGGTAAGTCCTGACCGGGATTAAGGTCGGGAGCCCTTTTCCGCAAAGATCACAATCTGTCATTTCT
>DUGS01000065.1:1030-1285 GCA_013331265.1 Methanosarcina sp. | reverse complement strand
CCTCCTTAGAATGGCAGCAGTACCATTGCTGCTTTCATAGCCAGCTCCACGAAGGGTTCGGGCCAGAGACCCATTGCCAGCACACCGGACACTGCAACCATAAGAGCTGCTGCATATGGGAACGGGATGCTGACCTTTTCCTTTTTACCTTCGGGGGGCATGAAGTACATGTATTTCACAAGCCGTGCGTAGTAGAACAGCGAAAGGGCACTGTTCAGGATGGCGATCACTGCAAGCCAGGTCATGCCTGCCTGA
>DUGS01000065.1:0-847 GCA_013331265.1 Methanosarcina sp. | reverse complement strand
CCAGGTCATGCCTGCCTGAATGGTTGAAGAGAAGAGCACGAACTTTGCCATGAAGCCTGCAGTCGGTGGGATGCCTGCAAGTGCAAAGACGAAAACCGTCATGCAGAGAGCTGCAAGAGGCATTCTCTTACCAAGACCCCTGAAACTGTCAAGGTGGTCAGGGGTATCGAGGTTCCCTGTCTTTTCCGAAGATACCATCCAGACAACAGCTCCAGCCGCGATAAAAGCTCCTGCTTTCATAAAGGCGTGGGCAAGGGTGTACATGATGCCGCCTGCAAGAGCTACAGGGGTCATTACAGCAAAAGCCATTGCAATATATCCTGCCTGTGCAAGGGAAGAGTATG
The DNA here is from genome assembly GCA_013331265.1 of Methanosarcina sp. Taxonomy (GTDB): domain Archaea; phylum Halobacteriota; class Methanosarcinia; order Methanosarcinales; family Methanosarcinaceae; genus Methanosarcina; species Methanosarcina sp10923u. The sequence goes on along the minus strand of DUGS01000065.1, from coordinate 503 downwards.
CAAGCATACGTTTTACACTGGTCTGGGCAACTGCGACCACGTTTCCGAAGGTCATGGTCACCACTGCCAGAAGGGTAAAAATAAACTGCCAGTCAGGCTGAAGGGCTGCAAGGGCTATGATGAATACCCTGAAAGCTGCCACAAATCCCATCTTTTTGGACCCGGCTGCGAGCAGAGCGGAAACGACTGAAGGTGATCCCTGGTAGGTATCAGGAGCCCACATGTGGAAGGGCACGAGAGCCATCTTGAAGCCAAAACCTGCAGTCAGGAGCACTATTGCTACAATGCCTATTGGGTTTTCTATCAGGAGGGCCGGGTTTTTAGCAATCAGGGGAATGCTTGTTGTGCCGGTTGCCCCGTAGACAAAGGAAAGCCCAAAGAGCATAAGAGCTGCTGAAACCGAGCCTATTATGAAGTATTTCATGGCCCCTTCAAGGGACTTTGCATTCTGTTTCTCAAAGCCTGCAAGTGCAAAGGTTGCAAGACTTGCCAGCTCAAAGGCA
>DUGS01000162.1:21834-23862 GCA_013331265.1 Methanosarcina sp. | reverse complement strand
TCTTTAGCTCGGTGGTAGTTCACATAATGCGTGCAAAACAATTGTAATAATATAAGATCTCGTTTTTCAGTTTTAATTTCAAGAGGTAAACCATGAAACCAAAGATCAATTCCACAAGTTTTGGTTCAATTACTGTAGAAGGAGAGACTTTTGATTACGATATTCTTATCCGCCTTGACGGCAGGGTAGAAAAACGGGAAAAAATGCTTTCAAAAGAAAAGTACGGGACTTCTCATAAAATTTCTCTTGAAGAAGCCGAGCATATATACGAGGAAGGGACAGAAAAAATCATTATAGGGACAGGACAGACAGGTTTTGTAGAACTTTCTGAGGAAGCTGAAGATTTTTTCAGGGGAAATAAATGCGGGGTCGAGCTTTTCCCGACTCCCTGGGCAGTTGAGCGATGGAATGAAATCGAGGGCAGGGTTTCTGCAATGTTTCATATAACCTGCTAAAACAGCTCTGCCCTGCAGGCTAAAACAGTTCTGCCCTGCAGTTAACTTATATAACTGTTTTTTCTATTTTTTTATCCATCTATATGTCCATCTATATGTTCCAGTTATTTTGCTCAGCCATTTTCTTTATCAGGCTGGATGCGGGTATATTTATTCAAATACCTCCATCCCAGGGCTTTTTACCTGGATCCCCATTATTTCTTTTTTCTTTTCTTTAGTTTCCTTTATATGTATTTCCATCTGAGGGAAGGGGATTTCAATTCCTTCTCTGCTGTAAGCCTCAAAGATCCCGATAATAAGATTATTCTTTACAGTTCCAATGTCTCTGGTCTTTGCCCAGGCTCTGAGCTGCAGATTTATGGAAGAGTTGGCAAGTTCGGTAGTGACCACTGAAGGTTCGGGGTCCTGGAGTATAAGAGGGTGTCCCCTCATAAGGTCAAGGGCTATCTTGATAGCTTTTTCGACATCTGAAGAGTAGCTAATGCCCACATCTATGGAAGTACGTCTTGTAGGCATGCGGGTCATATTGACTATTGAACTTCCCCAGAAAAGCTGATTGGGGATTGTTATTAGCTGGTTGTCAGGTGTCAGGAGTTCTGTTGACATAATACCTACTGACATTACTTTTCCTGTCTGCCCATTTACAGTAACCGTTTCTCCCATGTCAACGGGTCTTGTTGAAGCAACCCATAACCCGGCAGCTATGTTCGTAAAGGTGTCCTTCATACCAAGGCTCAGTACCAGGCCTATAACTGTAGAAAGTCCTACCACATAACTGTCCACATCAAAACCGAGGCCCTTCAAAAATACCAGCGTAACTATGATATATAGAAGGATTCTCAGGAAATTTGTAAGAAATTGAATGGTGAGGTCAGGTAGTTTTGTTTTCTCAATTCCTTTCCTGAAAATACGTATAAGAAGTTTTACTAAAACGAACCCTGAAATCAGTACTGCTATTGCGAAAATCAGTCTGAACACTGTTATATCAGTATATGGAATTACATTTAACCATAAGGACATGTATACTGTTTATTGCTTTTAAACTCTATAAAGTTGTTTACTGTATCTTGGCCTATAATGCAGATTTATTGCTTACCAGACTTAAATTTTTTCTCTGGGAATGTTGTTTCATAGTTAAGCCATTTGTCTTTAAAGGGGGAAGTACGCGGCCGTGTAGTAAAAAAGATTAGGGGGAGACTGCTGCCTGGAATGACAATTTTATCTTGACAGGAGATAAGATAACCAGATTTATAGAAACCCTGTAAACTATATGTACTATATAACTGGTTTTAAGTTTTAATGACTTACTCCAAAAATATAATTCGATATGTAATATATTGCACCTGAGCGGGCGGTAAGTGTGAGCGAGGGGCAGAGAATTCCGGAGATTAGAATATATCCACATCAGGACCATGATTCTGTAACATCTCTGATGCATTACCAGAGCCTGAGTTTTACTGATTATGAGCTCAGGGACATAGAGGAGAGGCTTAATGAATGGGGAATTCTTCAACAGTATTGAATTATAAAATACGGAATGCAACAGGACTGTAAATAAAATTTATTAAAAAAA
>DUGS01000162.1:18404-21614 GCA_013331265.1 Methanosarcina sp. | reverse complement strand
TTTTTTAATCTTTTTTGTTATCTTACCACAAAGGTCTTTGCACCGAATTTGACTCTTACTCCTCTGCCTGTTAAGTAGCAGAGGAACAGGCTGCTGATTACTACCACTTTTATTGTCGCATAGATCAATACATATGGTATCAGCATTAGTAATAATTTTTTATCTGTGGTAAAGAATGGCCCAATGAATATGAGATACAGCAGTATAGAGAAAGCAATATACTGCATTCCACTCATCAGTATCAATGGGATGTTATCATACTGAAGGATAAAGTACGGTATTGATATGATCAGGATTATAGAGCAGATTCCCGTAATATATCCTAAGTAGTTGAATATCATCCAGAGATTTCTCACTGCCCATTTCTTATGTAGCCTCCATAACTGGAGATTTCCGTACCACCATCTCTTTCTCTGTTTATACCACCCTCGAACAGTCTCAGGTGCGTTCGTGTAAACTATTGCTTTTGGTTCTTGAATAATCTTCATGGAGTTTTTAAGGACCTTGATTGTAAAATCTGAATCTTCAACGATGGTTTCGTTACTGAATCGAACCACGTCACATACTTTGCGCCTGACAGCAGTAAGAGGGCCAGGGCATACGAGAATACTGTCGGACAAACTCTGAAGATGGCGGATAAGTTCCTGTTCTATGCGATATTCAATCATCTGGAAGTACTTCATGACTCGTTTTTTTCCGTGATCATCATGAATAAAAACATTTCCTGCCACCATCTGGGCTTCTTTATTCTCATTGAGACATTTCACCAAAGAACTCACAGCATTTGGTGCCATATACGAATCTGAATCCGTAAAGACCAGAATGTCTCCTTTTGCAATCTCGATCGCTTTATTTAGAGCGTTTGCTTTTCCTCCATTAACTTTTAGATCGAGAAGTTTTACAGGATATTTTGAAATAATCTCTGCAGTTCGGTCACTGGACCCATCATTAACAGCGATTATTTCCATTTCTCCTTTATAGTCCTGGTTAAGGATGGATTCAAGGCATTTGCCTATTGATTTCTCTTCATTATAAGCCGGGGCTATAATGGAGATTAACATCGGGTCTTTCGGGTCAGGATCTTTCGGGTCTTTACCATCTTTAAGCAGGTATTTAGTCTGTTCCCTCTTCTTGTGCCACTCTGATAATGCCTTCCATATCACAAAGAATGAAAGTGGCAACAGTGAAGTTATGATAAAGAACCAGAAGTATACCTCCATTATTTTATTGACATTTATACTTCCGATAGTAGGATTATCGCTTTTCCCTGCCCCCACAGGGATAATTGAAAATCCAACCTGTCCTACAGATTCATATTGAGTTAACTGGGTTATGTCGTAGATTACTTCTGGTTGGGTATTCACCTCTATATCGTCTACCCTGATTGTGATATTCATCTTATTAGTCGATGATAAGTAATCAGTGATAAACTGCTTTGTATATGGATTCCAGTCCTGTACGTGGAGCAGAATGGTTGTCGGATTCTCCTCCTTTATTTGCTCAGAAGCCTCCAGGAAACGGGGGTCTTCAAAGTTTTCCATTGTACGCCAGTTCCATGTATATTCATTTCTAAATGATCCGTCCGTTTCCAAAACAGGTAAGTGGGTTGAGATCCCGTTGCTCTCTATTTCCTGTTTTAAGGACGCATCTATTACTCCATTAATGGGTTCAAGCGGGAGGATGAATGCTACAGGGACAATTCCTGCTTTTTCAAAGACCTGCTTTCCCTTTTCTATGTTTTCTTTTATCTGCAATGGTGTTAAAGTTGAATAGTCTTCGTGTACCCATCCGTGCATTGCCATAAGAACTCCTTTATCCTGCGCATCCTTCAGCGCATTGAGGAGTTCCGGTTCCTCCTGAATGGTGGTACTTTCGGATGTACCATCGTTTAAGTGATTATATCCCGTGTAGAGGAATAATCCCACAAAAACGGTGATTAATACAGCCAGAAGTAATGAGGCAATCGGTATACATTTATTTATAAGACGATTGCCGGATAAGTCCGAAAACTTTTTCTCTCTCTTCTCTTCTCGGCCAAATACGATATCTGGATGCACTACTTTTATTCTTTGAATTTTTGCAAAATCTCCGATAGGTTTCTTAATCATAATAACCCCCCACATCCTACCCCATCTGATTGCTTGATAGCTAACAGATATTAAATGGAGATTTCAAATGACGTTAGTATCTAGTGTCATGGCAATTTAATTCTTGAACATAATCTTTGGTAGCCCTCCATCAGAATACAAGGATTCAGAGCTTAATAGGTTATCAAGAACTAAATGTTATTGACACTAGTTTTATCCTGGGTAATTTCTATCCAATTCCTTTTTATGTTTTAATCTTCAGCAAATTCTTAAGGGTCATACCTTATCCTGTTTGAATTTAAACAGGAGTTTCCTTTGTCAGGATATAAGCGACTGTTCCAGGGTTCAGCTTTCTTTCCCTTGAGACCTTTTTCTCAATTTCCTCAGCGTACTTGCCTTCGATTTTCATTTCCTTAATCTTTTCAATCACTGAGGATGGGATCGAGTAGTATTCGTTTATATCTTTCCTATGTTCCCAGGCATCTCCTTCGAGGAGCTGGATTCTCTGCATCTGAAGGAACATTTCTATGGACTTTGAGACCGTGCGAATGTAAGATTTAGGTAACTGAATTACCTCGATCTTCGGGCATGTTTCCACCAGTCCAAAGATGTCCTTGTTCGAAGGCCTGAAGGCCAGGTGAACAATACGTTCATTCGGATTAAGTGTAAAGATCTCTTCCCTTGAACTGGCAACTTTTATCCTCATATTTTTCCCCCACTGTTAAATTATTTCTTTATTTAAGTTGGTTTTATTTTTTTTATTGTTTTAGGTTAAAAAGAAAAAGTAAAGAAATTATACTTTTTCCGATGAAACTGGGTAATTATACAGATACAAATGAGGAAACTTTCCCTCTCTTTACTTTTCCTCTACCTTTTTCAGGACTACGAATTCATGCCCACAAATTGGACACGTTTTATTTGTATATTTTATAAATTTCCCCCACCCTTTTTTTTTCGTTACGATTAAGTCCTTTTATAATCACACTTCGATATATAGTATGTATACTTCTAATAAATAGTTATCTCATTAAACTAATATTAGTTAGATAGTATTCCGGAAATTGGAGGCTATAACATTAAGAGTGACGAATTAAGAAATGAATCGGCCATTAGAGGAATCGGC
>DUGS01000162.1:0-18241 GCA_013331265.1 Methanosarcina sp. | reverse complement strand
CATTAGAGGAATCGGCCATTAGAGATTGGTTTACACTAATTAACCTGAGACCCATGACGGTCATGAAGATATGAGAGATATATTCCTTATCAAGTTACCTGGTAAAATTAGGGAAAACGATCAAGGACTTTAGGTTAAAGGTCCAGAGGAGAGAAGAGATGCATCTTTAAAATAAGGATTAGGTCCAGGGATTCAGAACTACTACCTGAAGAAAAATATTTATCAAGAATGTCTCTATTTATATTTGGAACTTCTATAACTTTTTAAGCGGCATGAAGGATATCTTTGTGTTCTTGTACATACAATTGCAGTAATAATTGCAGTAATTAACTTGTAATTTTTAATTTAAATTGAGAATCAAAACATATCATCGAAACGCAAAGGCAACTTCTAATATTTTTTTAGAAAACATTGAGGCAAATAAGATATCAGAACAAACTATTGAAATTAAATTTTTGACAAAGAAAAACAAAAAAATAATCTTGAAAATAAAAACATATACATTCTCTGATGTTGGGGATTTTATCTGGATGTATTTCTGTCACCAAAAAGGATTGGATTTGATCAATGGCTCCAAATCAACTAAAAATCGGATAAAAATTATTTGGAGATAAATAATATGAAAATTAATAAATATTTACTATTGTTCCTTGCTATATTTCTATTTGTTTTGATAGTTACTTTTATGCCCAAAGATACTGAGTTCCCGTCAAATAATACTGAGTATCCGTCAAATAATACACCGAATATGAAAAATGTAATGCTCCAGATGACCTCAACATTAGAAAACAGTGATACTCAGCTACGGTTTAATTATGCTGAAAACCTGGGAGACGAGCGTGGTATTACATTTGGGTGTATCGGGTTCTGCACCGGGACTTATGACGGGAACATCCTTCTAAAATATTACACAGAATTGAATCCTGATAATACCCTGGCAAAATACATACCTGCCCTGGATAAAATAGACGCTGGCCCTCACGATGAAGCAGACGGAGACGGAAATCCTGGCGTAGAGGGATTATCTGGTTTTATACAGGACGTTAATTCGTGTGATGATCCTCTTTTTAAAAAGGCTCAGATGGACAAATTGGATGAATATTATTATAACCCTGCAATGGAACTTGCTGATTCGATAGGTGCGAAAAATGCACTTACTAAAGCTTTTATCTATGATATGTGCGTCCGGCATGGAACAGACGGAGCAGAAAGCATCATAAATAATGCTGGAAAAACCCCAAAACAGGGAGCCGATGAGAACACATTCCTCTGGAAATTAATTTCACTCAGGGATGAAAAATTAAAACAGGAAGGTATCGAAGACGTAGACAGGAATCAAGGATATAAAAACTTATTGAATAGTGGAAATGTTGATCTTAAGACCCCATTTAAGTTCGTTGCTTATGGAGATTACTTCACTATTGATGGTAACTTAGATCTCGGCGAATCTCAGCAAGAAAATAAAGTTGATGAGAACAATTCCAATGATGCCGTAATAATAGAGGTATCTGACAAATCAAGTGCTAAAACTTCAACTGGTGATTAAATGTCGTATAAACTTGGCTACAACCATTAAGAATCATTCGATCCTTTAGGATTGATGCGACACCAGGAGGCATACTTATTCAAAGCAGGACCCTATTTGGTTTTAGTCCATGCACAGGAAAGGGATAAACATCGAGTCGTTGATGTTTCCATATTTATAATCAATGTACAGGTTAACTCCTTCTTTTTCTACTCTCAGAAGTGAGTAGAGAAAGTTCACACATTAGAATTAAAGAAGTGTGCTTGCTTCCGAATATAATATCGGGGAATCTGATGAGGTAAAACTGTCGACCTACTCTTTTCTAGAGTATTGTAGCTATAATAACTTCTGCTTAGCCACAAGTATTTCTGCTACCATTAATGTCATTTTAGTGGCACAAATAAGAAAAATAAACTTTGAGGGTTCAAAGCGAACTTAGAAAAAGTAATAAATTAGATAGTAGGGTCAGTTACCCCTACCATCTAACTGTAATTCATTTTATTTATCTTCTTTTATACAGGAACACTGCAAGCAGACCGGCTACTCCATAAACCATCTCAAATCCCGGCATACCTGTGTTTTCTTTCTCTCCGGATTCCTGATTAACTTCTGAATTTGTATTTTCCATATCTTTAGTGTTGTCCGAATCATCAATTTCAGTTACGGTTTCCCCAGGAGTGGTATTTGTCTTTCCTGTTATTGCAAAGAAAGAATATCCCGGGACATCTGCCGTAAAGTACAGATATTTGCTATCTTCCTTTAACAGGCTGACTGGCAGTTGCTCCCATTTTTTATCGCTGTATCTGTTCAGAGCGATAGAATCCTGATCTATCTTTTTATCCTGGACCCAGGACTTTTCAACTTTGAAACAGATGGTTGGATTATCTATATTCTTAGAGGTTGCAAACCCGCTGTTTCCTACCCAGACATTGAAGTACCTGTAGACCTCTCCTTCAGACAGGCTGGAGACAAGTGTAGATTTACTCTTTAACTGCTCAACAGTTGTTGTTGTCTTTCCTACGGTCTTCTTTGAATCGAAGCCCACATACACAACACAGGTTGCGTTCTTTGTGAAATCAAACTTTGTAGCCTTGCCATTTGTGATGAAAACCTGGGAAAGTTCCTTTACTTCAACATTTCTTGCAGGTTCAGGGGAGCCGCCACCGCCACCGCTACTTCCTCCGCTACTTCCTCTGCTTCCGCCACTTGAGCCGCCATCATCGTCAGAGTTGCTAGCCAGTACAGTTATTGTAGCAGTTTTGGAGGCAAAATTGTTTCCGTTACTCACTGTCAGGTTAACAGTATAGGGTCCTGCTGCTGAGTAAGTGTGTGTCGGGCTCGGCACTGTTGAAGTAGCTCCGTCTCCAAAGTCCCATAACCAGGATGTTGGAAGTCCAGTTGATGTATCCGTGAACGCTACATTCAGCGGCGCAAATCCAGTTGTGGGATTACTGGTGAACTTTGCAGTCACATTAGAAGATATGGAAGGTTGGCTCCAGGACGAATTACCCAGATTTCCCATGTGATAAAATTTCCCGCCCTTCTGGTAGGTATAATTTAGAATCGAATCCAGTCTTGATGTTGAAGTTTGATACGGTCCGGTAACGTTTGAAGTAATTGAATGCCCATATAACACCAGTACGTACCCATATTTTGTTGCGTAATCAATTCCATATTGTATAGATCCCAGGCTAACATTAGACTGGTCATCTATTTCAACACCATACAGAACTTGAGTATCGTCCCACTTATAATAAGCGGCTGATTCATTTACATTCACTGTACCGAAATTCGTCGTTCTTAGTGTCCGGAAATATGGAGCCAGTAGTGCATCAGTAGTTCCATTTTGACTTCCATAGGGATATGCAAAGGAATAAACTGGATAACCATAGCCGGTTATTTCTGCGATGTTCGGGATTATTTCCTGGTCCAGCCACTCTTGAGAAGTGTGATTATTTAGAAAAGCAACTGGATCTTCGTGATTGAACCCATGCGCAGCTATTTCCCACCCAGCCGCATGCAGTGCACTCAGGTTATCTTTTGTACTCTGCGGGCTTCCACTTAATGAATTTAAATTTACAGTACATATAGCATTATACTTCTGGAACGCTGGTAGATTTTCACGACACGGATCAATACTTCCTACATCGTCCCATGATAGAGCAATACCTCCGTTATAACCGGTTACAACCGTAATTGTTTTGGTCATAGATTGACTGGAAACGTCATTTGTTACTGTTAAAGTAGCCGTATAAGTTCCTGGTGTTGTATATGTATGAGTAACGGTTGCAGTACTGCTGTTAGACCCGTCACCAAAATCAAGCAGTTCAGAAGCCTGGTTGATGCTGTAATCCGTAAAACTCACACTTTCCCCAACTATCACACTATCTTTAGAAACTGTGAAATTTGCAGTCACATTAGAAAATATGGGAGGTTGAGCCCAGGACGAATTACCCAGATCTTCCAGGTGATAAAATTTTCCACCCTTCTGGTAGGTATAATTTAAGATTGAATCCAACCGCGATATTGAAGTTTGATATTCTGCGGGAGAATCTGAAGAAGTAATTGCATGGCCATATAACAATAGTACATACCCATTATTTATTGCATAATCAATTCCATATTGTATAGACTCCAGGGTAGCATTAGACTTGTCATCTATTTCAACAGCATACAGAACTTGAGTATCGTCCCACTTATAATAAGCGCCTGATTTATTTACATCCATTCCTTCCATAGTTTCGAAGGCCGTCGATCTAATTGTCCGGAAGTATGGAACCAGTAATGCATCAGTAGCTTCATTTCTTTCCGAATAGGGATATGCAAAAGAATGAGCTGTATAACCATAACCGTTTATTTCTGCGATGTTCGGGAATATTTCCTTATTCAGCCACTCTGTGGAACTGTAATTATTTAGAAAAGCAATTGAATCTGCATGATTTTGACCATGCGCAGCTATCTCCCACCCATCCGCATGCAGCGCATTCAGGTGATCTATTGTACTCTGTGTACTTCCACTTAATGTATTTACATTTATAGTACTTGTAGCATTATACTTCTGGAATATTGATATATATTGATAACAAGGATCAATACTTCCTACATCATCCCATGACAGGGCGATGCCTCCTGTGTGGTCCGTAGATGCATTAGCAGTACCAGCCAGACTAATTACTAGTATGAGAAATAATCCGTATTTTGCACATGATTTAAAATTGTGGGATTTCATCGAGATCAGACCTCTTTGATGAAGACAATATCGAATGTTTTTTTCTTAAACAATGATTCAAAAGTCTCCTTCGCTTCAATTCTATTGTAAAAACTTCTTCTTTTGGCGAATGAGGCATCATTATTCTTTCTTTAGCTTGTTGCAATCTCATTATTATCCTCCGAGTATGCACTGTTGTGAACCCCGTTTTTAGACCCTGATGTGCTCAAAAGTGATCCTTTAGCCAGAATATTTGGCTTTAAAAAATACACACAGTCTGGTTTAGAGAAGCAATATTACTAATAAACAGTATCAATTTATTTAAACAGAAAATAATACAACATCATAATATTTATACTTAAGTTTTTCAGGTTATACTCAGGTTATACCCGGAGTCGCAAATGATTATATCATAAAAAATCGGTATAGTACGAAAAAAGACTTTGAGATCCAAAAAAACTTAAAAAAGGTAGGACAGCAGGGATCAGTTACCCTACCATCTAACATTTATTCAATTTTGTCTTCTTCTATACAGGAATACTCCAAGCAGCCCTATAATGCAGTAAATCGCTTCGAAATCAGGCGCACGTGTTCTTCTCACAGAAGTCTGATTAACTTCCGATCCTGTATCATTTTGCTTATTTTCCTGCGTTTCGGGTTTAGATGTTATTACATCATGTGGCTGGTTTATTTCATTTTCTGCTGCCTTACCTGTTATTGCGAAGAATGAATAACCTGGAACGCTGGATTTGAAGTACAGATATTTGCTGTCCTCTCCTGAAAGGCTTGCTGGAACTTGCTCCCATTTTTTGTCGCTGTATCTGTTCAGGGTGATAGAATCCTGGTCTATCTTTTTATCCTGAACCCAGGACTTTTCAACCTTGAAGCAGAGCACAGGTTTTTCTATGTTCTTTGAAGTTGCAAATCCACTGCTTCCTACCCAGACATTAAAGTACTTGTAGACTACTCCTTCAGGCAGCCCGGAAACAAGTGTAGATTTATTTTTCAACTGCTCGGCAATCGTTGTGGTCTTTCCTACGGTCTTCTTTGAATCGAAGCCCACATACACAACACAGGTTGCGTTCTTTGTGAAATCAAACTTTGTAGCCTTGCCATTTGTGATGAAAACCTGGGAAAGTTCCTTTACTTCAACATTTCTTGCAGGTTCAGGAGATCCACCGCCCCCACCGCTACTTCCTCTGCTTCCGCCATGGCTCTCTCTGTCTACAACATGGCTCTCTCTGTCTACAATAACCTGAGCAGTTTTTGAGGAAGTGCCGTTTATATTGCTTACTGTCAGTTTAACGGTGTAGGTTCCTGCTAAAGAATAAATATGCGTTGGGTTCTGCTCAGGTGAAGTTTCTCCATCTCCAAAGTCCCACAGCCATGATGCTGGAAGTCCAGTTGATGTATCCGTGAACGTTACATTCAGCGGTGCAAATCCAGTTATGGGATTACTTATGAAGTTAGCAACTGGAGCGGTTGGGCCAATAACCTTAATTGTTTTAGTCATAGATTGACTGGAAACATCATTTGATACCGTTAAGTTAGCTGTGTAAGTTCCTGGTATTTTATACGTATGAGTAACGGTTGCATTACTGCTGTTAGATCCGTCACCAAAATCGAGCAGTTCAGAAGTCTGGTTGATGCTGTAATCCACAAAAGTTACATTTTCCCCTGTCAATACAGTATCTGAAGAAACCGTGAAATTTGCAGTCACATTAGAGAATCTGGGAGACCACTGTGTCCAGGATGAATTACCCAACTCTCCCATAAGATAGAATTTTCCACCCTTCTGGTAGTTATAATTTAAAATTGATTCCAGTCTAGAGGTTGAGGTCTGATATTTCCCATCGACAGTTGGAGTAATCTTATGCCCATATAATACCAGTACATACCCATTATTTATTGCATAATCAATTCCATATTGTATGGACTCCAGGGTAACACCAGACTGGTCGTCGATTTCAACAGCGTACAGAACTTGAGTATCATCCCATTTGTAATAAGCGCCTGTTTGATTTATATTATCTGTACCGAAGGCAGTCGTTCTAATTGTCTTGAAATTTGGAGCCAGTAATGCATCAGTAGTTTCATTTCTACTTCCATATGGGTATGCAAAAGAATAAGCTGGATAACCATAACCTGTTAGTTCTACTATGTTCGGGAATATTTCCTGGTTCAGCCACTCTTTAGAAGTGTGATTATTTAGGAACTCAAGCGAATCTACGTGATTGTACCCATGCGCCGCTATTTCCCATCCAGCATTTTGCAGTGTAGTCAGGTTATCTGTTGTACCCTGTCCCCAGTCACTTAATCTATTTAAATTAATGGTACAACTTGCATTATATGTCTTGAACATGTCTCGATTTTCATAACAGGAACCAACATTTTGCACATCATCCCATGATAGAGCAATGCCTCCTTTATGATTCGTAGCTGCATTAGCAGTACCAGCCAGGCAAATTAACAGTAAGAGAAATAATCCGTATTTTGCGCATGATTTAAAATTGTGGGATTTCATTGCGATCAGATCTCCTTAATGAAGACAGCATTGAATGTTTCCATTTTAAAAAGTGATTTAAAAGCCTCCTTCTTTTCAACTCTAATCTAAGAATTTCTTTTTTTGGTGAATGAGGCAAGATTCTTCCTTTTACAGTTTGCTTCAATCTCATCATTATCCTCCGAGTATGCACTGTTGTGAACCCCGTTTTTGGATTTTGATATGTTCAAAATGCTCCTTTTGCCAGAACAATAATCCTTAAAAAATACACATAGTCTGGTTTCGAGATGCAATCTAATCTACAAACTGAATAAATTTAGTTAATCAGAATATTATGTAACATTCAAATATTTATAACTAAGTTATCGGGGATCATTTTAATATTTGTAGCTGAGTTGTTGGGGACAATTCCAATATTTATATCTAAGTTGTTGGAAATTATACTGTTTTCAGGAATGATCATGCTTAAAAAATCGAGATAATTTCGAGTGAAAGAGCTCCTTTTTAAGCCGCCTGATAGATTTAAAATGTATAACCAATTTCAGCAAAAATGTATAACCAATTTCAGCACGGAAAAACACAAAAAAGCTGTCTCTGTAATATACGCCCACTTAATCACGAGAAAGTGGTATTGTAAAAGACCTATCTGAATCAACTTTGGTCGTGTCAAACATCCCTTACCAGTTCCTTCTCTGTAAGGGTGTCAGCCACTTCAACACTCTCAACCGCATACCTGCAAACTTCCTTTTCCCCTTCAAACTGCAAATTCTCCAGAGCATGCAGCCTTATATTATTGTAAACATCATTACTACAAACAGGAATATGCTTTTATTACCATTTTTCAATAAAAAATAAATGTGCGGAGGAAGACATTTATGGATTATTCAAATTGTATTTATGTTGCCAGTTGTGTTTTCACAAAAAATTATCCTGAACTAAGTATGCGGATCCAGAAGTATCTAAAAGAACGGTTCAACATGCAGATTATAAGGTGTTGTGTACCAAATTACAAAATAAAAGAATTTGAAGATAGCATGCCGGATTGGATGCGCCCGCAATGGAAAAATCTTCCGTCATATAAGGAATTTTCAAAGGAAAATACGATGGTCTATGTTTGTCATAATTGTTCAGCAATTTTCCAGGAGACACAACCACAGGTTAAACTTCTTTCTTTGTGGGAATTAATTTTAGCCGATGCGGAATTCCCATTCCCGAATTATCACCATGAAAAAATGACAGTACAGGATTGCTGGCGATCTTATGATAATCGCAAAGAACAGGAAGCCGTTCGATCTTTGCTTATGAAAATGAATATTGATGCAGTGGAATTAGAAGACAATTTTGAGAAAACGCAGTTTTGCGGCATTTCTCTATACCAGCCTTCCCCAAAAAGGAATTTAATCCTTGCGCCGGAAAGATTTGTTAAAAATGCAGAAGGGAAGTTCATTCCGCATTCAGATGAAGATATTCTAAAGCTTATGCAGGAATACTGTCGAAAGATAAAGACAGAAAAAGTTGTGGCTTATTGTCATTATTGTGTAAAAGGACTTGAATTGGGCGGAAAAGATGCAAAACATATTGCTGAGCTCCTGTTTCCTCTGGAATGATACTTATAATGGAAAATATGTATTAATTAGTGTCGTGACATGTTAATTATGGTGTATATTATTTTGACATTTTTTCATCCGCATTCTTCCTCGTAAATCCCCATTCTATTTTCCTTTTTTCTCTCTTCCCTTTCCCGACCTCTATCTACTTTTCTTTCTCAGGGACAGAATTAAAGAACAGGATTACATAGAGCAAACTTTAACATATACGTGGGACTAAAGAAATATGCATTGAATTAGTGCATCAAATTACTAGCTTTTACCAAATCAATAACTCATTCAAATTATTTAACCCACTCAAATTATTTATTAGTTAAGGTATTAAACCTTGTTAAGTTATAAATATTACAAAGTTATCTGACTATAAATTTATTGGCTCCATATATATTATCAAATTCAGGGAAGGCCTAAATTGAAGTGGATTAAAAAGCTCTTCGGAAAGCAAGAAAGCTCACATGAGAAGAATATTTCCAGCGAAATCAGTTTTGATGAACTGCCTGCATGGCTGGGAGAAAATTCTCAAAAAATATCTTCTGAAATAGAAAAGGATGCTTCAGGCCTTTTTAAAGAACTTGAGGCTGCAATTTCTGAACTTAAAGAAAGCAATGAAAGTCTTCTGGATGCAAAAGTTGAGGGAGATTTTGACATAAGAGTTGTAAAGCGAGCGAAGAGCAACCGCGAAAATGTGACAAAACAGGTCGGAGTATTCATAGATAAGCTCGAGACTCCGGAAAATAAGGATTTCAGGACTCTTAAAGAGTTTCATGAAGCAGCTATGCAGAACCTGAACACCTGCCTTGAAAATATGAACCGGAGCTTCCGATACACCAGACCAGTCTTCCCCGAGGAATCAAAAGATATTACTGACAGCCTTGGCAAGCTGGGTAAGATCCTCAACGAGCTCAGGGAAACAATCCAGGTCCATAAACAGGAAACGGAATCTATTGAAGCAGCTTCTGAAGGTGTAAACGAGGTCAGGGAATTATCGGCCTTAATAAAAGCTGAAAACCTGGAACTGGAATCTAAAAACCGGAAAATCCAGGCTCTAAAAGATGAAATCGCCAGAAACAGTCAGGCTCTTGAAAAACTCAAACATGGAGAAGCCTGGCAAAAACTGCAAAGCCTTCAAGAAGAATTTGCCCTTGCAAGTGACAGACTCAAAAAAGCAGAAACAGGTCTGAGCTCCCTTGTCCTGCCTTTTTCAGGCAACCTCTCAAGAATAAAGAAACTCCATGAAAGCGGCAAATATACCTTAAAGCCAGAGGTAAAGCAGCAGCTTGATATCTGCCTCGAAGATCCTGTTAACCTTGCCCCTTCTTTTTTCCAGGAGCTCCAGAAGGTTTTCGAAGACCCTGCCCTTGATATACAAACCCAGAAAAAAGAAAAAGCTCTGGCACAGGTCAAGTATGCAATCTCGGGTTTTGAGGAGAAAAAAAGAGAGTATATCGAAGCCCGAAAGGCGTTTGAAGCCAAAAAATCCGAACTAACAAGCTCGGATACCAGAGAACTTGCCGGGCTCGAACATAAGGAAACAGAACTTCTTGCAAGAGCCCGCCTGCTTGAAGAAGAGATCGAAAGTTCAGAAAAGAAACTGGCTGCCTTAAAAGAAGAGCTCAAAACCAGAGAAGAAAAACTTCAGGCCAGCGTTGCCATAATTGACAGCAGTATAAAAATCCGATTCCTGCCTTGAAATCCCGGAATATACAGGGGAAATATAGATGTCCCCTTGTCCCTTAACTCAAGTTCTGTTTTAATATTCTCAGACTGGGATTGCAGTCTGTTCGTAAAACCGATAGATGCCCCTCTTTTTAATGAGGGGAGCAGTCACGGAATAAGAATGTATTGTTTGGAAACTCTTTTAAAGGAACATCCAGTTACCTGATAGTATATTTTTGGTTCCTGTGAGTATTATATTTTGATTTTATTAAAGAGGTTTGCCAATGACAGAAGTGCTTTACTTTCTTGACTGTTACCTGAAAGAATTCGAAGCAACCGTTGAAAAAGTGACGGAAGACAAGTATATTGTCCTTGACCGCACGGCTTTTTATCCTGAAAGTGGTGGGCAGCCCAATGATACCGGAAAGTTGATTCGAGAGAGCGATGGGGCTGAATTTGAGGTTGTTTATGTTGGCAAGTTCAATGGAGATATAAGCCACGAGATCGCTCTTGCAGGTGAAACCGGATCTGAATGCCTGAAAGCGGGAGATAAGGTAAAAGGAGTTATTGACTGGGACCGCCGCTACAGGCACATGCGCATGCATACTGCAACCCATGTGATTGCAAATGTGATCGAAAGGGAAGCAGGAGCCCAGATTACCGGAAACCAGCTCGGGCTTGACCAGAGCAGGGTTGATTTCAGCCTTGATGCTTTTGACAGGGACAAGTTTTCTGAATACGAAAAAATAGCAAATGAGGTAATAGCCGGAAACCATCCTGTAAACCTCTACCTGGTCAGCCGCAGGGAAGCTGAAGAAAAACTTTCAAGGCTTACCACACTCGCCAAAGGTTTCTCCGAAGAGATCACAGAAGTCCGCCTTGTAGAAATCGAAGGCGTGACAATTGAAGCCTGTGGCGGGACACACCTGAAAAATACAGGAGAAATAAAGGGAATCAAAATCGAGAAACTCCAGAACAAAGGGAAAAGCAACAGGAGAATGTATTTTACGCTGGTGGACTGAACAGGGACCTTTCTACAATTCAGCCCAAATTTTTCTTTTTTCAGTATTTTTGAAGAACATTTGTCCTGATCTCTCAGATCTCAAGTACGATATTATTCTATTTTGAATACAGGATGATATTGTTCAATCTTGAGTCTGATTTATGCCTGATATTACTTCTAATTATAAAATATAATATTATTTAGTCATGTTTATATATTAGGTACTCACTATTACTTTGTAGATCTTTTCTTACTATATATAATCCTATCCTGCAAAAATGGTTATGCTGTTTTAAGTATATGGTGGCATTAAACTATGAATGGTATCAGGAATATCACTGAAAAGGAAGGGGACGAAGAAGATTTAATTGCAGCTCATGAATGGGGGCAATTACAGGAAAAACTTAAATTGCTTAACTGGGCAGTCGAATCTTCAAATATTGCCCTCGTAACTATGGATTTTGAAGGGAACCTGAAATATGTGAACCCTGTAGTGCCCAAAATGTGGGGATACGAAGCTGAAGAACTTCTGGAGCAACCTGCTTCTTGGTTCTGGAAATATCCCTCTGAAGTGATGAAGGCCGGAGACGAGTGCAGGGTCAGAGGAGAATGGGTGGGTGAACTGGTTGCCAGAAGAAAAAACGGGACATTCTTCGATGCGCACTTATCTTTCAATATATTAAGAGATGGTGATGGAAAAGCTATTGGGTTTGTAGGCTCGCTTTTTGACATCACTGATCGCAGGCGGGCAGAGTATGAATTGAATAAAAGAACTGAAGAGCTTTCGCTGGCAAAACAGAGGCTCGATATGGCACTCGATGCCGCAGGGATGGGAACCTGGGAATGGGACTTTCTTAGCGGTAGAATAACATGGGACGATTCCCTATTTCGTTTGTCTGGCATATCGAAGGAAGAATTTCTCAATACTTATGAAGATTTTCTTGAACACTTTAATAGGGCTCTACCACCTGAAGATAATCTACGGATGTTAAAAAAATTACAGGATGTTGTAGACGGAAAGACTGATAACTACGATTTTGAACATGATTTACTCTATCCTGATGGGACTATCCGCCATTTTCTGGGTAAAGGGAAAGCTCAGCGGAGCCCGGAGGGTAAACTTTTAAGTTTGATAGGGATAACAATCGATATCACGAAACAGAAAATTGCTGAAGATGCCCTTCGGAGAAGTGAGTCAAATCTCGCCAGAGCTCAGGCAATGGCTCATCTGGGAAGTTATTCCTTTGACATCCAGAAAGGGGATATTTTATGGTCAGAGGGGCTTAAAGCGATATGTGGCTATGAACCCGATCAAATGCTTTCGTTAGAAATTGCTGCTTCCCGGATTCATCCTGATGATAGGAAACGCATACTTGAAGCATTGCAAACTGCAGTAAAGGAGAAACATCAATTCAATTATGAGTACCGGATTGTAAGGCCTGATGGTGCGGTTCGCTATGTACATGACCGGGGAGAAATCAGCCATGATGAAAATGAAAACCCGGCATGGATGTTCGGGACACTTCAGGACATTACGGATAGAAAACTAATAGAAGAACAGCTTTTTAAAGCAAAAGAAGCAGCAGAAATTGCAAACCGGGCAAAAGGAGATTTCCTGGCAAACGTTAGCCACGAAATACGCACTCCCATGAATGCAGTTCTGGGGATGCTTGATCTACTGCTGGAAACCGATATTGACAACGAACAACGAGAGTACCTTCAGCTTGCACATGTCTCTGCAGAGTCTCTCCTTTCCACAATCGATGAAGTGCTTGATTTCTCAAAAATAGAACAAAACAAAATCGAACTTGAACAGATAGATTTCAATCTTAAAAGCCTTATATCTTATATAATTAACCTGTTATCCGGAAAAACAGGCTCAAACGGGTTAAAACTGGCTTATTATATTGAAGAGGACCTGCCGTCCTCCTTTGTGGGAGATCCGGTTCGTCTCAAACAGGTCCTGTTCAACCTTCTTGGTAATGCAATAAAGTTTACTAAAGAAGGAGAAGTTGCCCTTTCAGTTGAGAAATACATACCATCTGACAGAGGCTATCTGTCACCGAATTCTAATGAAGGGGAAGAAATGTCACTTCTTTTTAAGGTCCGGGATACCGGAATTGGAATCCCTTCTGAGAATATAGATAAAATATTCAATGCTTTCACCCAGGTTGATGCCTCTGTCACAAGAAAGTATGGTGGAACAGGGCTCGGGCTTGCAATTTCTTCCCAGCTTGTCGAGCTTATGGGCGGCAGGATCTGGGTGGAGAGCGAGGTAGGGAAAGGAAGCACTTTCTATTTCACTGCCAGGGTAAAAAGAGGATCGAATGAGGAATATCATAAGCAAGAAAGCAAGTTTCTGGAAAATTTGATCAAACTTAAGGAAAATAATGAACTGGATGGAAGCGAGATATCTTCCGGAAAAAGCCTGAATATCCTTCTTGCTGAGGATCACCCGATAAATCAGAAACTAATTTTAAGTCTTCTTAAGAATAAAGGGCATAACCTTAGCCTGGTTACTAACGGGAAGGATGTGATTGATATCCTCTCTATACGGGATTTTGATGCAGTGCTGATGGACGTCCAGATGCCTGGCATTGACGGGCTGGAGGCAACCCGAAAGATAAGAGATCCTTCTTCCAATGTAAGATGGCACGAGATTCCTATAATAGCACTTACTGCTGGGGTTCTGATAGAAGATTATGATAAATGTATCGAGGCAGGTATGAACTATTATATTTCCAAGCCTCTGAAAAAAGAAAAACTCTTCAAAGTGCTGGACAGTATCAGGCCAAGAGAAATTACTCTGGAGACAACAGCATCTGGTGGGAGATCTGAATTCTCTCATTCAGGCGAGAAAAAGATATCTGCATGTGAAGAAAAAGTGTCTTCTAATATAACCGGAAACTCCTCAGATGGGAAAAGCATAACTTCCGATTTTTCAGAAGATCAGGTCTTTAACCTGGAAGAATTACTTGAAAGAACAGAGGGAGATGAGTTACTCTTAAAGGAAATGGTTGGTCTTTTCCTTGATATGTTTCCCGGGTTGCTGGATTCCATAGATAAAGCTATAAAAAAAGGAGAAACTGAGGAGCTCAGGCAAAGTGCTCATACTTTAAAGAGTGCAGCCGGCAGTATAGGAGCAAACAGGGTTTTTAGAGCTGCTTATGAACTTGAGCAGGCAGGAAGAGAAAATGAATTGGGGTCTGCTATAATGAAATTTAGAGAGCTTAAAATCCGGCTTGAAGAAATTGAGCCGGTCCTTATCAGGCATATGGAAAACTGGATTAGTTGACTTTGCTGATAATCTAAAAACTAAATTTATTTCAATGCCCGGTTTTCAGGAGAAGGTGGGCTTATGAAAGTTCTGATTGCTGAAGACGAACCTATCTCTAATTTATGCCTTAAGAGCGCTCTGGTAAGGTGGGGTTATGAAGTAATTTCAACAAGAGACGGATGCGAAGCCTGGGAGGTCTTGAAAGGAGGCGACCCTCCGGAAATTGTAATTCTGGATTGGGAAATGCCGAAAATGAAAGGCATAGAAGTCTGTCAAAAAATACGGGGAGATTCCGGGATGAGCAACAGGACTTATATAATCCTCATAACCGGCAGGGACCTGGATGAAGATATTGGTCTGGGTTTTAAGGCAGGTGCGGATGATTACCTCAAGAAGCCTTTTGATATCCAGAAACTAAAAGCAAAATTGGAAACTGCCAGAAGTACTCTGAGAATCTGATTTAGACCTCATATTAAAAAAATTGGTATGTTTTTGTTCTCTGTTTTTTTCGAAATTACTTTGTCTCAGAGATGGAAAAACCCTGATTAAATAAGTTACTTTGCTTCTTCATCCTGCCAGATCCCAAAAGTATTATTCTCAGTATCCATACAGATTGCAAGATACCCCCATCCAGGAACAGCAGTTTTTTGCATCAGTATTTTGCCTCCGAGTTCTTCTATTTTCCCTAGATATTCATCCACCGAAGAAACTCCAATATAATTCATTATTTTCTGGTCTGCAGTTTCTCTTTTTCCAAGTCCTCCTCCAGGTCCGGGTTCCCCTTTGAGCCCTTTAGTTTCAATCAGATAGTAATCCATTGTTTCCAGAGGCTTCTCAAACTTCCAGCCAAACAATCTGGAGTAAAAATTCTTTGCCCTCTCAGAATCATCTGCTGGAATATCAAAGTGAACTATTGTTGACATTTTATCACCTATAATACTGGACCTTGAAGGATTTAGTTCTTAAGGTGCAGAAATTACCAGATGATTATTTCTTAATCCCCCTATTTTCTGGTTTACTGATGTTTATTCCAGAACTTCTTTAATGTTCCAACAAGGCAAAATACGCTGGTGAGAAGAAGCAGTAAAGCCTTGAGGTTTCCAGATAATAGGCTCTGAGACTCCCGGATAAAAGGTATAAAACAAGAAAGTAGGATAAACTAAATGAGTAAGTCAGGATAACAGGTCAGATTTAGCCTGTTATCCCTCTTTTTTATCCTGAGGTTCTCTTCACATATCTTCTCAGGGTATATTTACAAATATTTCTCAGCTAATCCTGAAGAGCACGGGAAGAAAAGCTGCATAAAGGACCATCAATGCTACTCCTTCCCATCTTTTTATTTCCCAGTCTGTGCTGATAAAAATAAGCAGAGCCATACTTATGATTATCATTACAGGAGTTGTAAAAAATAGGCTTATCTCCGCAACGGTTATGGGGTATAGAAGCCCTGAAATCCCGAGGATCATAAGTACGTTTGTGATGTTCGAACCTATTATGTTACCAAGGGCAATATTTCCGTAACCCTTCCTTGCTGCGGACACAGTCACAGCAAGCTCAGGAAGGGAGGTCCCTACTGCAACCAGAGTTGTGCCTATGATAGTATCCGGAACTTTCAGTAGTTCTGCAAAAAATATTGACTCGTCAACGAAATATTTTGCTCCTATTATAATAGCTGCACAGCTTAAGATAAGGGTAAGTATATCTTTTGCAAATCCGTCTTTTAACTGTTCATTTTTTTCGTCTGTATCCGAGTTCTTAGCATGGTTTACACCGTTGTTTATACCATTGATTTTTTGCCTTGCACTGTTAATATATTGGAATTTTAAAAAATACTTTATGAACTCTTTGAAATAGGGTTTTCCTTCATATTTTTCTGCTTCTTCAAACAGGAAAAATGTGTATGCTATATACAGCAGTAAAAATAAGCCGGCCTCGATTTTCGACAATTCCCCGTCGAGTGCAAAAACAAAGAAAAGCACGGCTGCAAAGAGCATTATATATCCATCTCTTCTGAGCATCTCAACTTCGGTTTTCATCGGAGAAAGAAATGCAGCAAGCCCAACAATCAAACCTATGTTTACAATGTTTGAGCCTACAACGTTTCCTATTACTATACCACTTGCCTGCTGGATAGAAGCAACAATAGAAGAAGCAAGTTCCGGAATTGATGTCCCTACTGCCACAAGGGTCAGCCCTATAACAAATTCCGAAACTCCAAGCTTTTTTGCAATCGCTGAGGCAGACTTCACGAAATAGTCTGAGCCCTTCACCAGGAAAACCAGGCCAAGTAAAAGAATTAGAAAATTTGTAATGATCATATAATAACGTCTTATCTATTTTTTGTTTTAACTCTGTTATGGATTTAGACTTTAATTTGCATAACTCTTATTAAAGGCTTTCAGTTAAAATGGAAGTTAAAATTTGCTTATTCAGGAAGCTGAGATTTTTTCAGTTATGGATGGAATGTTCCTGCTGATGACCGCGCAGGTATGAAATAACAGTCTTTCAGTCTGTAGCAGAGACGATGAATAGGGCTTCAGACTCTTCTTGAAGAAACTTTTTCTTCTATCCAATCAAGCTTTAGACCGGGCTCTATTCAGTGTTTAAATCCAAATTGGAATTCTCTACCGACTTTTCTTACTCCTTTGCTACCAGCTCACCATATTAATAAAAACAAAGAGCTTCTAAACCAAAATACTCATCTTCTAACAAACGTTTTAGTTGAATTATTTTTTATATTATTTATTGCATAATACTGAATGGAGGGTGGGCAACTTTAAGGGAAAAAGTAATGACTCAATCCTGCAGGGTGAACTTATCAAAAGGGACCCTGGCCAGGTTGAGAAGTCTATTACAGACACAGATTATCCGATAGGCTCAGGGTGTAAAGCTAAAAGATATGCCCTGTTGTACATTGCCAGAGGATAGAAATCAGCTGTGGTGTCGGACCTTTAGGTGATGTCTGCCTTTAGGGAATACAGATTCCTCTGCTGAGATTGCTAGAAAGCTCGAACATTTTGAGCGAAGACGACCTGATCAAACACTGAATTTGTGCGAGAATTCACAACAGCAAATCCAGTAAAGGTCCAGAAGGCGTAAAGGTCCAGAAAGCGTTTGAAGGTTCGAGAGATAACAAATAAACCATGGGGGAAATTTTATGCAAACCAGTCCTATTGAAGTTCAGAAGGCTCTGAAGAACATAGATTATCCTGCGAAGAAGAAAGATCTTATTGAGCATGCTAAGAAACACAAAGCCAGCAAGGAAGTAATGGAAGTTCTTGAGGACCTTCCCGACCATGAATACACCAATGCTGCAGATGTCAGCAGGGAATTCTCAGGCAAGTAACTCTTCTAAGATTTAACTTTATTTTTTAATTTTCGTTTTTTATGTTTCGTTTTTAAGCTCATTTATTATATATTAATTAGATCCTGCATGTATTACCTAGATCTTGCATATATTAC
>DUGS01000003.1:22245-22583 GCA_013331265.1 Methanosarcina sp. | reverse complement strand
ATGCTTACACTCCACTACAACTTTTATCACTTCTCCAGAATAAGTGACTTCATCCATTGTAATATCTTTTCCACCATCGTTTGTACGTTGGGTGACTATTACATTTTTAAACCCTTTTTTCCTGAAGATATCTGCTACAAGTTCTTCAAATTCGAAACCATTTAGATTTTCAAGCATAAGTTCTTGGTTCATTTTTTTCATCTTAGACTGTTTAATAAGGCTCTCTGTTCCCAGGTGAACATAAGTTCGAATTATAATTTATTAATTATAAATAAGTATCTTATGTTACTGACAAAATTAACTTATAGGGAACTTTTGCACTTAGTTTTTCGCAGTCT
>DUGS01000003.1:0-22043 GCA_013331265.1 Methanosarcina sp. | reverse complement strand
GTTTTTAGTTCTGCTCTCAGAATCCTTTTTTGAAGCTTTTTTTCCTTTTTTGCATATCTTTTTGTTTTCAACGGCTTTTTCCTTAGCTTTCTCAGCAGTTTCTTCAAGGAGGAGGCTTGTTAGAAGGTCCATATGTCTTTTCAGTTCCTTTCTCATTTCCGGGGGGAATTCTTCGGATCCTTCAGTAGCTTTTAGAGTTTTCTCAAAATAGGATATTGCAAGAGCAGGGTCACTGTTAAGGTAGGCAGACCCCACAATAAAATGCAGGGGGAAAAAGTTCTCGTGCTTCTCATTGAATTTTTTGTAAAATTCCTGGATTTTTTCAAACTCTTTTTTTTCCGCAAGCCCCATGACATAATCCTGGACAAGTTCAACATAATCCGGGCCCTTGTCCAGCAGGAAATCGAATTTTTCATCGTCGTTCATTAAAAAGAAACCGGTTTCAAGGTCATCTGCCGTTCTGTCCTCTCTTAAAATATCTTCTGGCTCCAGTTCTTCGAATAAGCCTCCCTCTCCAAAAAGGTCTTCATCGTCGAAGAAATCTTCTGCACTTCTTTTCATGAGGAGCATATCAACCTGAGCCCCGGAAACGCCCATTTTGCGGGCAAATTTTTTGAACTGGCTTTCGTATTTTTTCTCTTCGCTCTCTGAAAAAAAGCCAAGCACGTACGTGATCCACTTTACATATGCCTGTTTGTCCTCAAGCCAGGACCTGTTGTCAATGACCCACAAAACATAGTCAAGGACAAGGGCGAATTCATGGTCGGTAAGCAAGTTGTACTCAAGAGGCTCAATCAGGCTTTTTACTATTTCTTTTTCAAGGGTTTTTTCAAAGAAACTGATTGGTTTGTCACGGTTTTCCTTTATATTCTTCAATGCCCTTATGACATCTTTATCCGTTACTTTTCGGTTCTCGTTGTAGTAATAGTCGGCAATTGAAAACTCTATTGCACTCAGGTAATCGCTGTACTCATACTCATTCTCGTAAATGCTTTTCATTTCCTTTATTTCGGGGGTAGCCGGCACGAGATACTCAGACAAGGATAACTCGTCTTCAACAAATTCGTTATTTTCATCAGGATTCATGAAACTGCTATCTTGTTGTTGATTTATAATGATTTCCATAAAAGGAAAATGGAAAATATCGATGAAAGAGACTCATCCTCAGGCAGTGAAAAAATTCTCGAAAATAAATAATTTATCTGGCGTGCATTCAACTTATTTTCCCTATAAATGAAAGGAAGCTGGCCCTTAATTTTTTTCTTGTGGAGTCCGAAAAGCCATCGAGCTTATCGAGGGTTTTCAGTGCCTGTTCAAAATAGTATTTTGAAAGGGAAGGGTCTATCTCAAGATAGGTTGCTCCCATGATAACATACAGGTAGAGGAAGTTATCGTATTTCTCGGTGAGTTTGCTGTAAAGTTCCTGAATCCTGTTAAATTCCCTTTTTTCTGCCAGTTCGGATATGTAAAGCCCTGTAAGTTCGTAAAATTCCGGGCCTCTTTCCAGCAGGAAATCAAATTTTTCTTCGTCTTCCATTAAAAGGAATTTGCTTTCAATTTCTGCCATCAGCTCTTCTTCGGTTAGCTCTCCTTCGGCCAACCCTTCTTCGGCCGACCCTTCTTCAATTAACTTTCCTCGTTCTCTCTTCTGCTCTCCTTCCGTCCCCTCATTATCTTCCCGGCACCCCTCTATATTTTCCATACTCCTCTCCATATTTTTCTATAAACTCCAAATAATCTTCCTCTTCCCTTTTCATGAGCATCAGGTCTGAACGTAGTCTATTACCAGCTTTAATTCATGGCTGGTTACCGGTTTTTCTTCAAGGACTTCTATCAGGCTCCCGATAATCTCTTTTTCGAGACCCCAACTAAATAAAGAAGTACTTTTGTTGTAGTCTTTTTCCTTTCGTAATATCCCACTGTTTTCAGTAAGCGCACTTAAAATAGGATATGCGTCAAAGGCTTGAAGTTGTATCAGCACCGAAGTCCTGAACCCCTAAATTCAAGTTTTCCCATTCCATTATAATATGCACACAGCCAGTATGCTCGTCAACTTCTTCCCCGACTGCCCTGAGCCCGTTCTTTTCATAAAAGAGGATGGCTTTTTTGTTATCTCTGTAGGCCTTAAGGGTGATCCTTCCTTTCAGGGCTTTCGCGTGCTCGAGAAGCGCTTTTCCTGCTCCTTTTCCCTGCGCTTTTGGAGCTACAAAAAGGGCACATACTATCTCTCCGACAAGTGAAATAAAGCCTGCGACCTTGCCTTCCTGTTCAAAAACATAATTTTCGGCAAGGGGCAGGTATTCTTCCTTCATTGCAGGCTTATAAGAGGCCCAGAAAGAGGCTGGCACAAAGTTATGGGCAATGACTGAGGCATCGTACCAGATCCTTACCATTTCTTCAAGATCTGTTTCCCTATAAGTTCTGATCAATATAATCAGGCTCCTGTTTTTGAAATTTCTCTCTGTTTCTGTAAATATCTTTTACTGGTCTAAAGTTAAAAGCATATCCGCATAAATTGAATTTCATTGCCCGGTGGAACCTGAAAGTACCAGATGATGAAGGCTGTATGAGGACTGTATATAAAAACTTAAGACAAAAGGAAAGTATATATAGTATGAAAAAAGTCTAAAAAATGTCAGGCCGAATGGGCTTCGGTCTGAAAAGGGGCTTTCATGAGAATGAGTCCGAATTAAAAAGTAAAAGTCGGAAAAAATTTTTATATTTTATTCCATGGCTTCGATCTGGCGGATCAAGGCATTGGCATAGCTTTCAGATAACTCCACATGTGGACTGCATGGGACGATTCTTACCAGCTTCCCATACCTGGATACATACATGTTAGGCCCATGTGAAGTTTTTACTTTTGTAAAAGTATATCCTTTTGCAAAAGTCATTCATTTAACCTCCATGCTTTATTATGTCTGGCATTCCATATTAATATTTTTTTACCTAATAATCGTTATAGATTATGGCTCCTGTGGGTGAATATGTTTACAGACTTATCTCTATTGAGATATAATTATACATTCAATTAAAAAAAAGAGTTCTAAAACATTATAAATATAAAGGTCATTTTTATAACCTGATATCCAGACTATATACCATAAAAATAAAATTATAACCTTATTCGGAAAGAATAAGCTGCATGTGGGTAAATAAGGTCCAGAACTGGTTAGAAATCACTGAGAACTGGTTATAAGTCACTGGTATTTTTCAATTATTTTAAGTAGTTCCTCTTCATCCCTTGCAAGGGCAGCTATAGCCATCTCCACCATCAGGTTAACTATGCCGTCTGAAAGCTCCCTGAAATCAGTCCTTAGCCCTATAACCGGCTTTCCCTTTGCATAGGCGTAACCTGCTTCCCACGCTGTCCCGGAATCAACATCCACACCGTCAAGGACTGCAACAACAAGGTCTGAGGCATCCACACCTTCCACGCACTTCACGAATATGCATTCCTGATTCTGTCTTTCGCGCTCCTGTGCCGCATCCTCCGCATCTTCCTGGGGCAAAAAAACGGAAAATCCATTGTTGAGCAGCACATTTTTCAATTTCCGGTTGTATTCGAGTTCGGCATGCGTGAAGAGGGGGCCTGCAAGGTAAACCATCTTTTTTTTGCTCAAATTCTTTCCTCCTGTTCCTCCGGAAGTCAGCACTCATAAGAATTTTCTTGCAGGAAAAAAGGCTGATAAAGGTAAAATAGTTTACCTTATGTTGCAATTTTCTTAGAGTCATTTGCTTGATTGAAGCTGATATAAACCTGCCAATAATCGTCTGGAATACTCTTATATATCTAGAAATTTAAACTGTACTGTCTTAATATTCATCTTATGACTTATTATTCAGGGAGAAATAATTATGGGTAAAAATTTTCCAATAGTGGAGTTATCAGAAGAAAAAGGGGTCGCTCCTGTTATTGGGACGGTAATCTCAATTGCCATTGTTTTCATTCTAACATTCCTTGTTTCTTCAGTCGTTTTTGAGGAGTATGGGGACTCCTCCCACAAAAAATCGCCCGTAGCGAAACTCCAGATATTTTTTACCGAAGATGGGAGTTCTCTTGAATTCGAACACGACGGGGGAGATCCACTCTTTTTCGACAGTTCTTCGCTATCGGTTATAATGGATATTAATAATACCTCTTACCTGCTCAATGACTCTGCACTTGGCACCTTTGAAGCCGGGGAAAAGAAAATCCTCGAATTGAATAAGAGTTTACAGTCTCCAATAGAACTGAAACCCGGAGATTTTGTTTCTGTAAAGGTAGTTGATTACGAGAGCGGCAGCCTTATTACAAAGCGTGAGCTTGAAGTCAAAAGGCAGACGGTTGTAGTGCCGAAATGACATTTCCAGATATATTCTTCTCGCTATCAACAGCCATTAGAGCCTAATCTCTGGTTTTTTTCGATAACAAGCTTAATTATATTGTATTGACATTACACTGGCAGTGAATACCATGATCAAGGCAGGAATTATAGGAGCTTCCGGATATACAGGAGGAGAACTCCTGCGTTTACTTGTAAGCCACCCCGATGTAAGGCTTGAACTGGCAACCTCCCGGAGTCTTGCAGGAAAACCCGTAGCAAGTACTCACAGGCACCTCGAAAGCTTTCTGGACTTAAAGTACGAAAACCCAGGGCTTGAAGAAATAAGGGAGCGCTGTGATGTGGTTTTTGTAGCTGTGCCTCACGGGACTGCTATGGACTATGTACCCAAACTGCTCGACGGCAACACAAAGGTAATCGACCTCAGTGCAGACTACAGACTTGATACTCCGGTATTTGAAAAAATTTACGGAATAAAGCACAGGGACCCTAGAAATGCAGTATACGGGCTTGTAGAACTTCACCCTGAAGCTGCAAATGAAGAGTTTGTATCAAACCCGGGCTGTTTTCCTACAGGAGCGAACCTTGCAGCAGCCCCTCTTGCGGCAGCCGGGTTAATAGACATTGCAGTCTTTGACTCAAAAACAGGAATTTCAGGGGCAGGGATTTCGCCAACGGAAAATTCTCATTACCCGAACCTCGCAGAAAACATTATTCCGTATAAGCTTACAGCCCACAGACACAGGGCTGAGATAGTCCAGGAACTTACCAGGCTGGACGCAAAACTTCGGAACATTAATTTCACTCCTCATGTAATCCCGTCCATAAGGGGGATATTTACAACTGCTCATCTCTTTACGAAAGAGCCTCTTTCGACTGAAGATATCCGGGGAATTTATGAAGAATTTTATAGAGATAAGCCTTTTGTCCGGTTCCCCGGAGGAGTCCCTTCCCTTACTGCTGTCCGGGGTTCTAACTTCTGCGATATCGGTTTTGAGGTGGATAAAGAAAATAACAGGGTTGTTGTACTCTCAGCAATCGATAACCTTGTCAAAGGCGCATCCGGGCAGGCTATCCAGAATATGAACCTTATGTTCGGGCTGGCTGAGACCAAAGGGCTCTGGCTGCCTGCCGCAGCACCATAAACGCAGGACAGGCGAGAACATATAACTGGTGACGGATTAAAATAAAGAATGGAATTTATCCTGGGGTAGTCCGATGAAAGTAAAAGATGTCATGAACCCTGATGTTGTATTCTGCAAGCCTGGCGACACAGTCCGGGAAGCTGCAAGGCTTCTTAAAGAAAGCAATATCAGCGGAGCTCCTGTCCTTGACGATGGACAGCTTGTAGGGATAGTAAGTGAAGCTGACCTCCTTGAGCTGCTGGTGATTCCAGAAAAAGGAGACCTCTGGCTTCCCAGCCCTTTTGAAGTCATAGAGGTGCCTTTAAGGGAACTCTTTAGCTGGGAAGAAACAAAAAAGATGCTTTCTGATGTTGGTTCTACAAAGGTAGAAGAGATGATGACAAAGAATGTGCATACAATTGATTCTGAGGCATCTGTCGAAGAAGCCTCCGAACTTATGGTCAGGCGCAGGATCAACAGGCTTCCGGTAATGGAAAATGACCATGTGGTTGGGATTGTCACGCGCGGAGACATCATAAAAGGTCTTGCAAAACTTTAATTTAAAGGAGAGTTTTCATGAAGCAAATAGAGGGCGGAATTTGTGCAGTAAGGGGCGTATCTGCATACGGGATAAAACCCGGGAAGATGGGAATAGCTGTTATTCATGCGGAAGGGCCCGCAGCAGGCGTTTTTACAAAGAACAGGGTAGTTGCAGCTCCTGTTATTCTGAGCAGAGAACGGATCGAAACCGAGCACAGGTTGTCGGCTATAATTGCAAACAGCGGAAATGCCAATGCTTTTACGGGTGATGACGGGTTTCTGGATGCTATGGAAATGGCTTCGATGGTTGCCGAAAAGCTTGAACTGGACCCCGATACTGTTGCCGTTGCCTCAACAGGAGTAATTGGCAGAAAGCTCGATGTTTCCTTTATAAGGGAACATCTTCCTGAAGTCCTTGAAGGGCTGGGCAGTTCTCCGGAATGCAGCCTCGCAGCTGCAAAGGCTATTATGACAACTGATAAAGCCCTGAAAGAATGTGCCGTAGAACTTGACTGTGGGGTAAGGATAGGAGCAATTGCAAAAGGTTCCGGTATGATCGAACCGAATATGGGGACCATGCTCTGCTTTGCATATACCGATGCAAATGTGCCTGCTGACGTCCTGGAAACTGCTCTAAAGCAGGCTGTCAATAAAACCTTCAACATGGTCGTTGTCGACGGGGACACCAGCACAAATGATATGGTACTTTTTACTTCCACCTGCAAGTCGGGAATCAAGCCCTGTATGGAGTCCCTCGACGATTTTGAGGAAGCGCTGATTTACGTCTTTACGGACCTTGCAAAGAAAATGGCTAAAGATGGGGAAGGGGCTACCAAACTTATAGAAGCCAGGGTTACAGGCGCAAAAAAATATGAAGATGCCAGGCTTGTTGCAAAAGCCATTGTCCGCTCTCCTCTGGTTAAGTCTGCCATTTTCGGGAAAGACCCTAACTGGGGCAGGGTTGTTGCAGCTGCAGGGTATTCAGGTGCCGAGCTTGAGCAGGAACGGCTGTCTCTATCTTTCTTGGGAGGAGGAGAAGAGGTAGAGCTTGTGAAATCCGGGGAGATCTCCACGGCTTCTGATCTTGCACTCCTGAAGAAAATAATGGCAAATGACGAAATCGTCATTACCGTTGACCTTGCAATGGGAGGAGAATCCGCAACTGCCTGGGGATGCGACCTGACTTATGATTATATCAGGATCAATGCTGACTATACAACATGAACCGAGTGACTTTGTGTATTGGATATAAGATCTCGTAAATACAGCTCAATGCTGGCATCAGGTCAGACTGACTTCCCCTAAGATCTTTAATTTACACAAAGTTAAATAAGTAAACGTAGAATGAGATTAGAGGAAATATAGCAAGATAATCCATGTACTCAAAAGTTTGGATTTATCCTGGTTTATTTTCCTTTACTCCAGATTTTTTATTTTTTAGTTCTGGATACTTTATTTTATTCCCAGGGGGTTTACTGACGTGGACATGGAAGAATGGGAACAGCGCCATACAGAAGCGTTTTACAATGCAAAAGAAGCCCTTCCTTATCTGGACGGGATGTTTGTAGCTTATAATAGCAATATAGATGCTATCAGACACCTGACTGAGGAAGACATATCAAAGCTTATCGGGCTTTTCGATGAGGCTGAAATTCAGGAAAGAGTTGCGGTATATCCAAGAGAAATTGCCGAGCCTATGGATTTTGTTGCCCGACTGCTTATTTCTATGCGGGAAGGAAAAGCTGCAGAAGTGCCTGCGTATACAGAAGAAACCCATAAGTGGCTAAAGGAACATCTGGGTTTTGATTATGCACGCATGGGCGGCCAGGCAGGGATTATTTCAAACCTTCTTGCCCAGTTAGACCTGAAAAAGATAGTAACTTATATTCCCTGGCTTTCCGAAGAGCAGGCAGAATACTTTGTAAATAGCGGCAATATCCTTCATCCGAAAGTGGAAAACGGAAAGGTCATCCTCAAACCACCTGCAGAGGCTTTCAAGCCCGGAATCGGGTCAAAGGTCAACTGGATATTTGAATATTCCAAAGACCTCAACGTGACCTGTGCAGGGAGCAATTTCAAAGTACCCAGGGACAACCGTCTGATTATTTCTTCCCGTCCTAAATGGATCCGTCTGGATATGGACAGACAGGTCTATGAGCAGCTTGACTCCATTTTCCCGATTGACGGAGCAATGCTTTCCGGTTATCAAATGATAAAAGAAGAATACGAGGACGGGTCTACCTATAAGGACTACGTTGAACACTCAGTACAAGTAATTAAAAAGTTAAAGTCCCTTAACCCTGACCTCCGCATCCATGTGGAACTTACATCCATCCAGAACCGGCTTATAAGAAAGACTATGCTAACAGATATTGTTGCAAGTCATGTTCATTCCCTTGGGCTTGACACTGTGGAAGTGGCAAATGCCCTTAACGTGCTGGGGTATGAGGAACTTTCATATTCCGTTATCCGGAAAGGAGAAAACGGGATTATGTCCCTTTACCAGGGGGCTGTCCAGTTAATGAAGGACCTTAAACTTGAAAGGGTACACGTTCACTCTCTTGGCTTCTATATCTGCATCCTTGCCAAAGGTCATCCTCTCACCCTGAAAGAACAAAGGGATGCCCTGCTCTTTTCCTCGGTCCTGGCAGCTGCCAAGGCCCTTAACGGGAAAATCGAGAACCTTACTGAAGCCGAAGCCGGCCTGAGAGTACCTGTCTCGGCTCAGGGTTTAGAAGATCTGGAAAACTTCAAGCTCTACTGTACTGGAAGAAAGCTCTGCAGCCCGGATGAATTCGAATATGGTTATATCTACGGGCCGGACCATGACGCTATTCTCATCCCTTCCAAAGTAGTAGATAAGCCAATAGCAACAGTAGGGATAGGCGATACCATTTCTGCAGGGGCTTTTGCTGCCATGCTTGCAAGGATGAAACAGATCAAGTCAGGGAAATAAATTATGTATATTCCAGAAAGTTTTGTGAAATTATTTCCCTAGAAAGTTTTGTGAAATTATTTCCCTAAACATTATTCCCAAAATATTTTTTTGAGACAGATTCCTTATCTGTCTCGTTTTACAATAAATTGAAATATTTTCAATATGAAAGCCTGAAAAAAAGGCTGCCTCTTTATTTGAATCTACAGGAACCGGTTAGATGAATATACTTTGCGGCTATAACGTAAATATAGACTCTGTATACAGGATAAACGGAGCTGAAGTTTCGGAACTGCTGAGAGCTTTTAAGAAGACTGAAATTCTTGAAAAGATAAAAAATCCTCCCGAAAAAATTCATTCCGAATCCGATTTTGTGGCAGGGCTTGCCTATTGTATGAAAAACGGTTATGGGGCTGAATGGCTTGTTTTTGAGCAGACAGTCTTTGAGTTCCTGAAGAACCGATATTTTCAAAAGTCCCTTGTGAGAATGGGTGGGAATGCCGGGATTATGGCAAATGCCCTTTCTGAAATCGGGGCCTCGAGAGTAGTCCCGAATGTCGCAGTCCCCTCAGAAATCCAGCTTTCTTTATTTTCAAAAAAGGCAGTATATTTACCAGATGCTCCTCTACAGGCAGATGAAGAAGCGGGAAAGGAAAATCTGAAGGCGGAAAAGACGAAAACGGAATCTGAAAAAAATATACATAATGAGCATAACACACGTAATACACATACTCCTTTCAGCAACCAGGACCCGATACATTTCGTTTTTGATTTTTCCGAAGGTGAAACCTTTTCCCTTTATGGGACAGAAATAAGGGTCCCCAGGGAAAACCGCTTCATAGCGACCTGTGACCACTTAAATTTCAGGCTCTTTACCAGTTCTGCTTTTGAGAATTATGCCCTGAGTCATGCAGAAGAAATGGACGGGGCACTCATATCGGGTTTCCATCTCCTTCTTGAGACCTATCCAGACGGCAGCACCTATAAAGATATCATTGAAAATTCTTATTCTCAACTTAAAGCATGGAAAGCAAAGAATGAAAGGCTCAGGATTCATGTAGAATTCGGGCATTTTGCGAGCAGAGAGATTGCAAATTCAGTGTTTTCAAAGTTTGCTGGAATCTCAGACAGTATCGGAATGAACGAAGATGAACTTTCAATGTTTACTGACCTGCACGGAATTCCTTCTGAAGGGCTTTTACATATGGAAGCCGAATCTATAGGGAAGGCAGCATGTAAACTTGCTTCTTTGAATAGGCTTGGAAAACTCTTTATTCACACAAGGGAATTCGTTCTGGCTGCCTTTAAGCCGGATTCTGAAAACTCTGCTGAATCCGGAATTTCAGAAAAATGGGATGAAAGAAAATGGGATTATAGAGAAAGTCCGGCCCTGTTGGAAGCAGCCGGGAAAAAACTCGAAGCCATGGGCTTTGGGCTGAAGTGTGCAGGAGCATATGCGGCTTCAGGCAGGCTCGGAGGGCGGGAATTTGTAGAAAAAGATGCTTTAAAACTTCAGGAGAGCAGGTTTGGAAGGGAGCAGCTGCAGCTTTTCCTGAAAGCCTTTGGCGGAACAGCCTGCGGGAAGGGGGCTTTTGCTTTAGTGGATGGTTATATGCTCTGCATCCTCCCCACAATGCTCTGCAAATCCCCTATAACGACTGTAGGGCTAGGGGATACATTAACTGCGGGAATCTTTTTGAGGGGGCTTGAACTGGATGTACAGGCTTGAACCCGAACTTTTTAACCTCAATTACACCCTTGACTGCGGGCAGGTGTTCCGCTGGAAAAAGGAAGGAGACTGGTGGACGGGAGTTGTAGGAGATAATGTCATCCGTATTTCACAGGAGGAAGACAGCGGAGAACTGCTGGTTGATTCAAGTCTCCACCCCGAATTTATCTCTCATTATTTTCGCCTTGACGACGACCTCTCTTTAATTTATGAGAGCATCAACAGGGACCTTCTGATAGACAGGGCGATAAACAGGTACATGGGCCTTCGTCTAATCCGTCAGGACCCATGGGAATGCCTGATTTCTTATATGCTTGCCACGGCTTCGAGCATCCCAACAATAAAGAAAAGGATCTGCCTTCTGAGCCAGCATTTAGGGCAGGAGCTCGAAGATGGATATTTCAGCTTTCCCGACCCCGAGACTCTTGCAAACGCGGATATGTCTCTCCTTAACAGGTGCAAGCTCGGCTTCAGGGCGGAACGCATAAAAGCAGCAGCAGAAGAAGTATGTTCAGGAGAACTGGACTTTGATGCCATTTTTCGCCTTGAATACAAATATGCCAGGGAACGTCTTATGAGGCTCCGCGGAATAGGGGAAAAAGTTGCTGACTGCGTCCTCCTTTTCGCCTTTGAGAAAATGGAATCTTTTCCGGTAGATACCCACGTCAGGCAGATCATCCAGCATTACCATATCGATGACAGCTACTTTGAAACCTGTACAAACCTGAGCTGTATGGGACAATGGGGGCGGGAATATTTCGGACACTACTGCGGGTATGCCCAGGAGTATCTTTATTATCAGAAAAGGGTTGAGGGGTTTGTAAGTCTTTATTAAACTCTCTTTTAAACTCTCTTCGTTAATTCCTTTTATTCTATTTTTTTAAAATTATCCTGCGCTAGCTTAAAGATTCATCACGGGCGATTAATCGAAACACTTTAATACATTTGAATATTAATTACAGAGTTATCCGGGGAAACGGGGGTTTGAATTCTGGATATAATGCTTAAACTTCAGGATGCTGCCAGCAGCCTGCAGGAAGCTGTTAAAAGCTTCAATCAGGGCGTACTTCAGGGTAAAAAGAAAGAGGAAGAAGAAAACTGTCCTCACAGGATAAAGCAGACGAAAAACCGGAAAACAATTGTAATTAATTGCAGAGAATGTGAAGCCGGGTCTTCGCTAAACGATTCGCACTGCAGAAAGAATGTATTCGGAATACTGCAAAAGGAGATTCATGCCGATTGCCTTGTACTCTCAAGGCTTTACGAACGGGATTATGAAGGAAAATCCCTGTCCCTGCTTTATGCTCTGGCAGGCTTCAAGGGAACTATTGCAGCGTACCGGAGCGTTGAAGTTGTCCCTGAAGCGTGTGACAGGCAGGAAAAGAATAAGTGTGAGCTTGAAAGAAAGAAGATAATTGCTTCTCTTGCCGAAACCGTGGAAACTGATCCTTTAAAAGCAAGGTCCGAGCTGAGGGAGATTACCAAAAAGATGTTTGCAAGAGCTCCAGATGCTGCCCCTGTCTGCGTGGCATGTTCCGAAGGTTTCTACAGCACCCTGAATGAAATCGAAAAGAAAATATCCTGTTTTCCTGAAGTTCCTTCCGTTCCTGTTATCAAAAAGTCCGGCTATTGTTTGTCATCAGGTTTGTTAGAAGGTTTGAAAGACGAAAAAGAAAAGGTAAACAATTCGGAAGGACTAGCGAGGGTGAACTCAAAGTCAAAATTAAAGTTAAAAATAGGAGGAAAAGCAGGAACGAAAACCGAAAACCTGATAGAAAACATCTCTGGGGAAGTTACTCCTGCATCTCTAGCCGGGATCTCTTTATCTAAACTGGTTTCGCATCCGGTTCGGGGGGAGGATAAAGAGAAAAAGGAGAAGGCAGAGGGGAACAAAAAAGGCAAATTTGCAGATAATTCCACAAACCCTACAGATCACAGACACTTTTTTTGACTACGAAAGCAGGATTAAATCTCATGTCAGGCCGCCTTTTTCCAGTTCCAGGATTTACACCGAGGCTCCGGAAAATACCGAATTTCTCGAATGTTATGACATTAACGGCAGGGAAGGAAGAAACCTTGAGGTTTCCATTTACCGCTATACCGACAGGCCTGAAAAGCTTTACATGATCCGGCCTCCTGAATACAACCTTCGGCAGGAAGAACTCAGGCTGCTTGAGAAAGTCAGGAGAAGGATGATCAGGCACAGGCCAAAGGACCTTGCCTTTGCAGACCCGACAGGAGCAAGGGAGTACTTTAAACGGATGGCAAAAGCCCTCCTGGGAGAAGAACTGCTCGAAAGCGGGAAAGCCTGCAGTCCGGATGAACTTGAAAGTTATGCTGATCTCCTTGCAAGGTATACAAACGGGCTCGGGATCGTAGAAGACCTCCTTTCGGATTTCAGAATAACGGACGTATACATCAATGCCCCTGCCGATACAAACCCGGTGCATGTTGTAATGGATGGAGAGGAATGCACAAGCAATGTTTTTCTCTCGCAGGACGACCTTGATGCCCTTGTCTCAAGGTTCAGGACTATTAGCGGCAGGCCATTTGGAGAAGCCGTCCCGGTGCTTGAGCTTAACCTTGAGGCTTTCGGGGTAAGAGTATCCGTAATAGGAGACCCTCTAAGTGCAAACGGGCTTGCATACGCCTTCCGAAAGCATTCCCTTACACCCTGGACCCTGCCGAAACTGATCAATACAGGCTCTATTTCTCCTTTTGCAGCAGGGCTTTTGAGTTTCCTTATGGACGGGCAGGCTTCTGTCCTTGTCGCAGGAGAGGTGGGAGCCGGAAAAACGTCCCTTTTATCAGCAATGCTTCTTGAAATCCCGCAGAAATACAGGATTCTGACAATCGAGGACACACATGAACTCCCCACAGAAGAACTCCAGGAACTTGGCTGGAAGGTTCAGGGGATGAGTTCACAGTCTTCTGTCCTGAAGTCAGGAGCGGAAATGAGCCCTGAAACTGCGCTTCGGGCTGCCCTCAGGCTTGGGAGCTCTTCTCTGGTGCTGGGAGAGGTGAGAGGGCCGGAAGTCAAAGTGCTCTACGAAGCCATGCAGGTAGGAAATGCCGGAAACTCAGTTATAGGCACAATCCATGGTTCATCCGTTGAAAACGTTTATGAGAGAGTAGTACACACCCTCGGTGTCCCTCCTGCTTCTTTTAAGGCGACAGATGCAGTGATAATCTGTTCAGGCATCAGGCCAGGGGGCAGTATGAGAAAAGTAAAACGGGTCAGCCGGATTGCAGAGGTTACATGTGCCTGTATTGAAGAACTGGAACCTTCCGAAATCTTTACCGATATTATGTATTACGACCCCTCTCAGGACTGCCTGCTTGCAGGAGAGGTTCTCGAACAGGGGCAGTCCGAACTTATAGGAAAAATTGCCCGGAAATGGGGAATTACCATTGATACTGCAATGAAAAATATCGAACTCAGGGCAAGAATAAAAGAAAAAATTGCAGATGAAGGGGATCGCATGCCTTTCCTGCTCGAAGCAGACGCCGTAAGTGAGGCTAACAACATGTTCTGGCTGCTTTCAGACTCAATTAAAGCAGGTAGGCCCGGCTTTGAAACCGCCCCAAAATCCAGCTCAGGAACCTATCTCGAAGAGTTGTACAGGCAGTGGGAAATATGGTTTGAAAATTTTGTAAGGGAATGGTCCGGGATAGGAAAACAGGGATTCGGAAGACAGATACCCGAAGAAAAACAACTATCAGAAGAAAAGCAACTGTCAAATGTAAAAATAGCTGCCTGAGGAGTCGGGAAAATGGAAGAAAGCAGCTGGTACGTAAGAGCCTGTAAATCCACGGTAAAGCAGTGGGGATGGGCTGTCCCGGACCCTCAATCCTTCAGCAGGAAATGTGAAAAAAGCGTGAGTCCTGAGTACAGGAATGCCCTCAGGTTTACGGGATTTGACCTGGAAGCCTTTGAGACTGTACTGTTTTCTTACGTGGGCACATTTGTGACTTTAATTCTGCTGCTCGGAATAGACCTTTTCCTGCTTTTTTCCAGAAGTTTCGACCACAGGACTCTTTTCATCATGGGAATCCTGACATTTATTATCCCACTGATAGTTCTATGTTACCTGAGTGAGTATGTGAAGATAAAAGCAGGCTTTATGAAAATATCCTCCCTTGGAGATATCCCGGAAATCCTGAGCTATATCATCATGTCAATGAAGCTGGTCCCAAACCTTGAACACGCTGTCCTTTTTGCAGCCCGGAACTCTGAGAGGCCGCTTGCCACGGACTTGAAAAAGCTGGCCTGGGACCTGAACCTGAGGCTCTACAGCAGCATGGATGACGCTCTCCTCTCTTTTGCCGACCTGTGGGGCAGAAATAGCGAATACTTCAAACGTTCCCTGCACCTGATCAAGAGCTCCACGGCAGAACCAGATGAAGCCCAGAGGGTCATTACCCTGAACCGAGCTCTTGATATCAGCCTTGAAGGGACTGAAAGCCTGATGGAATCTTTTGCCGAAAAACTGAAAACCCCCAGCTATGTTCTGTACTCGATATTTATCCTGATCCCACTTGCCCTTGTCGCTCTCCTGCCTGCTGTAACGGTTGTAGGGATGAAACCCGAGATTACTGACCTCGTCCTTCTCTATGACTTTGTTTTTCCGTTCCTTGCAGCAGTCTACTCAGAGTATATCCTGATGCAGAGGCCTGTTGCTTTTATTCCCAGGCAAATTCCGGATACCCATCCTGACCTTGCAGATATAAGGCAGAAGAAGCGGTTTGCCATACTCACCGGGACCTTGGTCTGCATCCTGACGTGGGATATCTCCTTCTGGCTTCTGGAAACCCCGGCGGAATAGTGTCTACAACTCCTCTTGGAGGGTATCTCCTTCCAGCCCTTCCTCTGGTTGTAGGCGGGACTGCGGGGCTTTCAATCTACCTCTATTACTCATCTCTCCCGTATAAGAAAATAAGAGACAGGATAAAACAGATGGAGCAGGAGTTTGCAGATTCTCTCTTTGTGCTGGGCAGAAGGATTTCGGAAGGAAAAGCACCTGAAGAAGCCTTTGCCCATACTGCCAGGACCATGGAAGGCTCAAAAATAGGGGAGGCCTATGAGGGTATTTCCATGAACCTGCTCAGCATGAGGACAAATCTTAAAGACGCCGTTTTTGATGAAGAATTCGGGGCTTTCAGGCACGTATATTCCGAGAGGATAAGAAACACCATGCTCCTCTTTACGGAAAGCGTCCACAAAAACCATGAAGCTGCAGGGGCTTCGATTATCAAGCTTGCAGACCACTTAAAAGAACTCAGTGCCGTAGAAGAGCGCATCCGGCGTTCCCTTTATGACGTCACCTCAACAATGCGTACTACTGCTGCGATTTTTGCGCCACTTATTGCAGGAATTACCCTTGCCCTTTCTGAGGTTATTACAAAAATCCTTAACCAGGTAGCAGAAAGGGTGAGCAGGGTGCCTGCAGACCTTTCCGGGATG
Organism: Methanosarcina sp.; assembly: GCA_013331265.1. Lineage (GTDB taxonomy): Archaea > Halobacteriota > Methanosarcinia > Methanosarcinales > Methanosarcinaceae > Methanosarcina > Methanosarcina sp10923u. Next base: position 5,926 of record DUGS01000003.1, on the reverse strand, counting down.
CCCGTAGAGATCAGTCCTGAAACTTTTTCTCAGTCCATCCCTCCGGACCAGTTTTTGCTTGCGATAGGGGTTTACATTGTCCTTATCAGTGCGATCCTTACCCGTTTTGCAGGAGCTATAGAATATGGAGGAGAAAAGGAGCAGTTGAAGTACGACCTGGCCTGTATGCTCCCGGTTACTGTAATTGTCTTTGCGGTATCAGCTGCTGCTTCAAGGGTTATTTTTAGCGGGATGGTATGATGTTGAGTTAAAGTTTCCAGCAGGTAATCCTTGAGATTTCAAGCTGTGACATTGATATAGTTCGACTTTTTAATTTTATTATTACCTGCTTTGCATGACACTGTTAAAGTAACGTCGTATATACCAGGGTTAGTAAACGTGTGAGTTGCATTCATGGCATGTTTTGAATGAATACCGTCACCAAAATCCCAGAGCCAGGAAGTAGGGGCCTGGCCAGTGCTGGTATCAGTGAATAATACAACTAAAGGTGCTCGACCTGAAATGACATTCGCAGAGAAATCTGCCAATGGCACATTAGGGCCTGTGACCGTGATATAATTGTATTTTGTTATTATGGACTTCCCGCCGCGGTTGTCCAGATATAATGTAACAGTATATTTACCAGGTTTTTCATAGGTATGTGTTGCATATGGTGTTGCAGACTCATTATAATCGACCCTATAAAACTGAGTAACACCATCGCCAAAGTCCCATTCACGCCAGATTGGGTCTATTATATCTGCATCATCGTCATGAAATATAACTGTAAGTGGTGCACTGCCATTTGTTATATTGGATGAGAAATGTGCAGGAGATGCAGACTCGTCAATAATTCCAACGAGTACATAACCATAAGTGCCTTTTGTACTGCCGCCAATAGAATTAGTTACAGTTAAATTGACAGTGTATCCACCCATAGCATTGTACGTATGTGCTGGATTCTGGGATGTTGAAGTGGCACCGTCTCCAAAGTCCCAGAACCATGATGTGGGTGATCCTGTACTGTTGTCCATAAACAATAAAGTTTCATTTACGAAAATTCCTCCTCCAAAACTTTTTACCTGCTCTACCCTCGGAGAAAAAAAGTCTGCTACAGGTGCCTGTGGAGGAGTGACAGTAATACAATCTGATTTTTTCACCGTACTGCTGCCTGCGGAATTGGTTACTGTCAGACTGACGTCATATGTTCCTGTTTTCGTGAATGTGTGTGTAGCCGTTTGAGCATGTTTTGAAGTAATGCCGTCTCCGAAATCCCAGTACCAGGATGCTGGCTCTCCACCGGTGCTGGTATCGGTGAATAATACTGTTAATGGTACGTTTCCAGACCCGGATGTTACATTGTTGGTAAAAGAAGCGAACGGGACTACAGGTTTATCCGAAAAATCATACATATAGATCTCGCAATAGTATTCGTTTGGATCAGTGTTACGATAATCCTGCCACACTATCCTGTCCCCGTAGATAGTAGGCTTCTTCTGGTCTGATTTATCAGTTGTTAGCTGAGTTTCCATGGAAGTGGAAAGATCATACATATAGATGTCCCAGTTTCCGTTGCGATTATCCTGCCACACTATCCTGTCCCCGTAGATACCAGAAATTGAATAGTCTGATCCACTGGTAGTTATTTGAATTTCCGTGGAGGTAGAAATATTATACAGATAAATATTGGGTCTTCCACTTCGACTATCCGTATATGCAATCCTGTCTTCGTAAATTTCAAGATCCCATGCAGATCCGTTTGTAGTGATTTGAGTTTGAGTGGAAGTGGAGAGGTCATACATGTAGATGTCGTTCACTCTGTTCTCATTGTCAATGCAGTCACCCCGCCAGACTGTTTTGTCTCCGTAGATAGCAACCTCAGTTGCAAAAGTGCTATCAATTGGTGTTGACGTGATCCGAGTTTCCCTGGAAGTGGAGAGGTCGTAAACATAGATATTCCAGTTTTCACTGCTATAATTTCTATTTCGATTGTCTTCCCATACTACCTTGTCGCCATAAATGCCCAGATATTCTATTTGTCTCCTATTTGCCGAATCGGCAGTTGCAATCCGGGTTTCAGTGCCGGAAGAAATATTGTACAGGTAGATACTTCCTGAACGCACCCACACTATTCTGTCACCGTAAATAGCAGGTAATGAACACGGTTGATCTGTTATTTTCTTCTTTTTGCCTGTAGATAAATCTCGCATATAGATATTCCCAGAAAAAATATCATCCGTCCAGACAACTTTATCATCATAAATAGCAGGATTAAAACCCCTCTCGCCATATGATGTAATCCGAATCTCCTGTCCAGCGGATACAATTGTTGAAATCAAAATCAAAAAAACAAAAGCTAACAAAATAGAAAAGTGTCTGCTTATCATTCCCCTTCCCCAGATGCCTATCTCGAATGTGTTATTTGTATAGCTCAAATAGTTTAGAGCTTTACTATAATAATGATAGGTAATTATTTATTTTAATGTATTTTAATTAATTTATTCTGCTTTTTTCTCATGATAAACGCTGTTCAAACAAAAGTCGACTTAGTAAATATAGAAATAATCAGGTTTAATGTTAATTTTTTTAGTAGCCAGCGAAGTAAAAATAGTTGAATTCAAGATTTTTTTTAGCTGAATGGTATAATATTGAATTAAATTAGATAAAAAAGAGCTAAAAAGTCAGGAAATAGCTGAAAAACAAGAAAAAAATGAGAGGGATTAATTTCCCTCTTTTTTCATATCGAATCCGGTACTTCACTTTTTTACTTTATCTTCTTTTTACTTTCTTCTATACAGGAACACTGCAAACAATCCGGCTAACCCATAAATAACTTTAAAGCCAGGCGTGCTCATACTCGGGCCAGTTCCTGATTCAGGTCCTTTGCCCTCAGTATCCGTTTCATCAGCTGCCCTGGCTTCGGATCCCATATTTGCTCCAGTTTCGGTTTCTCCATCAGTGCTTTTTGCTTTCCCTGTAATAGCAAATGAAGCAAATCCCGGAGTTTCGGCTGTGAAATACAGGAATTTGTCATCTTCCTCATCCAGATTTACTGGCAGTTGTTCCCATTTCTCATCACTGTATGTATTCAGTGCAATGGAATCCTGATCTATGTCCTTTTCCTGCACCCAGGACTTTTCAACCCTGAAGCAGACTGAAGGGTTTTCAATGTTCTTTGAGGTTGCAATTCCGCCGTTTCCAACCCATATGTTAAACGATTTGTAGACCTCTCCGGAAGGCATTTCGGAAACGAGAGCAGATTTTCCTTTCAACATTTCGGTGACGGTTGTTGTTTTGCCCAGGGTCTTTTTTGCATCAAAACTCGCGTAAACAACACATGTTGCGTTCTTTTTGAAATCAAACTTTACTTCTTTTCCGTTAGAGATGAAGACCTGGCAGAGTTCCTTCGAATCAATGTTTCTTGCAGGTTCGGGAGAGCCTCCACCACCACCGCTGCTACTACTGCTGTGGCTATTTCCTCCACCTGATCTGCTACCGTCGCTGGAGCTGCTTTCCATTACATTTATCGTAGTAACCATTGAGTAGGTTCCATTTGCATTTCTTATTGTGAGGTTGACAAAATACGTCCCTGGATCTGTATATATGTGAACAGGATTCGGGTCATTGGAGTCGGGTTTTCCGTCGTTATCAAAGTCCCATACCCTTGATATTGCATTCTGGGAAATATCATAAAACTGTACTTCCAGGGGGGCATACCCCTCGGTAACGCTGCTACTGAAGTTTACAACCGGAGTTCCCAGATCTGGAGTGGTCGAATTAGTGACTTTGATGTAACCCGCTTTACTTATAGAAATATTGCTGGTGGCACTGGTCACCTTTAGAGTAACGCCGTATGTGCCGGGTTTCGTAAATGTGTGCGTTGCATTCATTTCATTTTTAGAGGTAATTCCGTCCCCAAAATCCCAGAGCCATGAAGCTGAAACTTCATCAATACCGCTGGCAGTAAATAACACAACTAAAGGTGGAGTTCCGGAAGTCACGTTGGCAGTAAATGTAGCTACTGGCGGGAAGATATCTTTTGCAGAAAGATTACTCACATAGATACCGTTATCATTGACAGTACTCACACCACGGTTACTGTCTATCCCCCATACAATATTATCATTGTATATATCAGGTGTTGTGTAAGTCTGTTTTGGGTAAATATAGACAGGAGTGCTTTTTGCTGAAGGAATATCATAAACGTATACCCCCGCATAACCAAACTGGTCATTGCCAGATTTTGAATATACGATTTTGTTCCCGTTTATGTCAATATGAGTACCTGTGTCATCTCCGGCATCAACGGTATCAGACCCATATAAAGTATTACCTGTATTATCACTGGTAACATCTATGGTTTCTTTGGTAACAAGGTCATACATTTGAATAAATCCATCCCTGGAATAGAAGTCTGACCATATCACTTTATTACCATATATATGGGGATTAAATATCTGGCTAGAAGAGTGTACATTTATAGTTTCCTTAGTATCAATATCGTAAACAACTATGGTTCTCCCATTTTCGTCCTCATAACCGTATGTTATCTTTGTTTTATATATGTCAGGACTGTTTCCATCTGCAATTTTAATCTGTTCGGAAGTTGAAATATCCCTCATATATACGTTGTAATTATAATTTGATTCATTGTAGTTTGCACTCCACACTATTCTATTACCGTAGATGTATGGGACACTGCTGCTGTCCACATCTTTTGTAATGTAAGACCTTGCAGTAGTTTCAATATCATATACAGTAAGTCTCGGTGTCCCGCTACTCTCGTCGTGCCACACTAATTTGTTATCATAAATAGCTGGATATGACGCTGCAGAAGAGTCAACTGTAGTATATGTTTTAGCGTTCAGGTCATAAACACGGATAACCCCGTCATCTGTCCAGACCACTTTACTGCCATAAATAGCAGGATCAGACCCTTTTCCAATTCTGGTCACCTGCGCGGATGCTGCTGCTGAGATTAAAATTAGAAATACAAAAGCTAAAGCTATTGAAGCTAAAGCTATTGAATGTAACTTTCCCTGGTTTCCCATTTATCTTCCCCCACATAGCTTCTATTTTCAAAAGCTAATGTACATCTTATACATCTTATATTACTGTTCTACTTTCCCACTCTATTATTACTGTTTCACTTACTAACTTTATTAGATAATTCAGAATTAATAATATTACATTTCTTTAAATGTAAATTATATTATTATTAATTACACATCCTATAAATAACTAGACTATCCCCTCAATATATAATTCTACAAGCAAAATTCCTTCTGACTTTTGCTACTTACTATCTTTGATTCAAAACTAGGACTGTTTAAGTAAAATACGACTATTTCTCGTACTCAAATTATATTTTAAGTGTGTAGCCCTGATTGCAAGACTCCGCATGATAGAGATATCAATGCTGCAATAAATATCAAAAAATTCTCTCTCCTTGATCAAAATCTTATAACAACTTGACACCTGCGGAACGCAGGGAAGAGCCTGGGGACTTGCTCTCAAAAGAGAGAGGGATGAACCAGGAAGCCACACAGTTTAGCGTGAGGTAGTTCACAGCTGTCTTATCTGTCTTATAAGATAATCCGGGTTGCAGGGGTCGCTCTGCCTCTAGCAGTAAAAGGGCAGTTCCCGGTCCATGGATATGTGTTCGCTGCGATATTTCTTAGCTATGTTATAGGGGACATGATATCCATACCCTTTGGCTATATCTTTGGAAAAAATAAGGCGAATAATTGAAAAATTTCGGTTTTCGTAGAGAGATCTCTAAATTGGAATCTCTCTTCATTTTTCAATCAATTTGGGGGCTAACCAATAGCCTATGATTTTTAACCAATAGCCTATGATCTCTTGCCAAATTGTTTTAGTTCCTTAAACCTTTACATCTCAGACTATCTCTGCTACTTAGACTATCTCTGCTACCTTCTTTTTAGAA
>DUGS01000152.1:10244-11386 GCA_013331265.1 Methanosarcina sp. | reverse complement strand
TGAGGGGAAGGGGGTCGGACCCATTGGCCCTAGTTCCTTAGCTTCTTTTGCTTCTTTGGCAACCTCCTTTGCTGCCCCTACAATGTTGTTAATAGTGATCTGAACGGATTCCAGATCTTCTATAGAAAAACTCCCGGTAGTTAGTTTGCTCATTTGAGCTTTACCTCCTAAATTTGTTTAAAGTCGACTTCATCAATACGATTGCAATCCTGATATTCGGCATATTCTTCATGATTATACATTATGTATTTTGCCGTCTGCTTTAAAGTTACAACCGTTTAAATGACGTTTTCTAGCAAAACGTTTTAAGCTCTCAAATTGAACTTTTAACGCTTTACCAACGTTTTTTGAAATAAAAGCGTTTTTATAGGGAATATTTCTCTTGAAAAAGTCGTTTTTAGGGCATTATTTCTCTTCAATGTTCATTTTTACGCCCTATATCTCAAAAAAACCGTTTTTGCCAACGATTGAGACCTTAATATTGAGCAGAGGTCGCTACCGATGGATAATGAACACTAATTAAAAGTCTAAACGTACCAAATCTATATAACATTTTCTAATTTGTAACACCCTCTTCGAAAAGGGTAAAATGGAATGTGGAGACTCATTCTTCTTAAAAAAAACCTCAAAGACTTTATGTTTTAAAAATATATTGGGTGCCGAAGCATGCCGTTTTTCAAAAGAGATCTTCTTTAATTTCAATACTTTTTTTCTTTGAGTTTTATACTTGTTATTAATTATTTCTTTTTTCATACTTAATACAAATAATTCTAAAGCTTATTCTTACTTAAACCCTATATTCTGGATAAATCTTACCCAATTTATTCCTTTCTATCTTTTAATATATTATTCTCAATGATCTATATATTTATTATACTTCTCTTTCTTATAAAAATAGCAAAACTTATTTATATCGGAACGTTCTCTAAAGCAATTTATAAAGTAAACGCTGTAAACCGTTTTCATGTTTTTTTTTCGAAATGAAATTTCTATAATTTTCTTATTTGTATATTTATTGATAAATCTCTTGATTTTAATAATTGTTACTTCAATTTAAAATGAGGTTTGGTTTTGTTTCTGGACTCTATGTGTTATTAATATCATATGCATGATATACATAGAATAAGCATAATATGCCGTAG
>DUGS01000152.1:8407-10085 GCA_013331265.1 Methanosarcina sp. | reverse complement strand
CATAATATGCCGTAGAATAAGCATGATATACCATAGAATAATAATGAAATTATGCGATGACATTGAACAGATTAGAGATTCTGAATTGCCTGTTTCCAGATTTGGGGTTAAAATTAATCAATCTGGTTTGCTGAGATATGCATTTAATCTTTGTTATCTTAGAGATTTTCAATATAATATCGAAAAACAGGATACAAACCTGAGAACTTCGAAAAGACATGAGCTTATGGGATTGGGTCAAAGTCTGAGTTTCTCTTAAGTCAGCCTTTTCAGTCCATAACTCTTGTTATGCATCAATATGTACCTGGAACCAACATGTACCTATTATTTGTTCCTTAGCTATGTTTGGGATAATATTCTTGTGTTTGAACAACATCTTGCATTTGAATAATATTACCTGATCCGTCTTGAGATATTCAGAGCAGCTTCTTATAATCTGCCTTATTATTCAGGGATTTTATTCATAAATTTTATCCAGTATAAAATAGAGAGTAATTTTAACATGTTTAATCGCGATACACCATATGGGTCCCGAAGCGGAACGACTGATAGAATCAAAACTTCTATCTCTGCAAGTCCCTCGATGACAATCATTTTCCTATGTGTAATTTCTTTTCTTCTGGAAATTGTCCCAGGTATAGGGCCTCTCTATATAAACGCTTTTCAGTTTGACCCTGGTTCTCTTATGACAAGACCCTGGACGCTTGTAACATACATTTTCCTGCATTCTGGATTATGGCACCTTTTTTTTAATATGCTTGTCCTGTACTTTTTCGGGACTGCACTCGAGCGAAGGGTTGGGAATAATCAGCTCCTTATAATCTTCTTTACTGCAGGAATTCTATCCGCAATAGGGTACACTTTCTTAAGCAGGCCCATTTTTAACATTTACCCCGGTCCTATGATTGGCGCCAGCGGAGCTATTTACGGGGTCTTTGCAGCTCTTACCGTACTTGAACCGAATCTCAGGGTATATGTTTATTTTATCCCTATGCGCTTAAAGCATGCTCTATTGATCTTTGCCATTTTTGATTTTCTGATGGTCAATTCATCAGACATGATAGCCCATACCGCTCACCTGAGCGGGCTCTTTGTCGGACTTTATATGGGTTTTCGTATGAAGAAAATAGAAGAAAAATATATGAGAACAAGGTACTTCGGCAGGTGGTGAAACTGGAGGAAGAGACTTTTTCTCTGGACAGGTACTATCATCCGAGACCTGGTCCCGGGGATAAAGTTCCAATCCAGATCTTAAACTTCAGGCGGGTTTTTGCAGCCTGGTCCCCAAAGCTGAAGAGTACTCTTTTTTTTGAAAAAGCCCCTGAAGAGCCTGAAGAAGAGGGGCTTAAAAGGGTAAGAGAAGTTGTTCTCCTTCAGGTCTATGACTGGCTTGCAGGAAGGGAAGGAATAATAGAACTTAATAATGCGGAATTTGGACAGTTTATGGAGGTTTATGAAGCTTTCCTTCAGAAATTAGGAGAAATTCAGTATAGCAGGCAGAAGAAAGGACGAAAAACCGAAAATGTCTTTGAACTCCGGGAGTCTCCTTTTATTATTAGGGAAGTTAAAAAAGGGCCTTTTTCCGATAAATTATAATTCTATAATATATATCTTATGTTCTATAGCTAAAAACGTTTAATCTGGAGGGGCTTACTTATATCACAGGAGTTACCTTTTC
>DUGS01000152.1:3494-8198 GCA_013331265.1 Methanosarcina sp. | reverse complement strand
ACATTTTATTGTCAAAGTATGCAAATGTTTTACTACAGAAAAGCAAATATTTAGATATAATCAGATTATTACCCGAACTGCCGTGTATAAGGGTTTAAACTTGAAAAACCGCAGCTGTAAATTTATGTGTGTGATGAAGCTACGACTTTCTTAAGTTTAATACAGACAACCCATTCCAGTGGTGTGGGCAGGCTGCTGGAAACTCTATCGCCCTCACAGGTTAATTCTCCTTTAATCGCTGGGTGATTAAAAGATGCAGGTTGAGTAAAACTGTAAGGATCACAGAGGACATTGATAATGAAGCCTGTAAAAAGCGGACTTGATTCCATTTCTAAATACCTCCGCACTAAGAAAGAAGTCGGCAGGAGGAAAATAGGACTTCTGGTAGACGGACCGAATATACTCAGAAAAGAGTTTGATGTAAATCTTGAGGAAATACGGGACGTTTTGAAGGACTACGGGAATATCAAGATCGGACGCGTTTTCCTGAACCAGTATGCCTCTGACAAGCTTGTCGAGGCTATTGAAAATCATGGACTTGAGCCCATAATCTGTTCCAGTGACGTGGACGTGCGTCTTGCAGTTGAGGGCATGGAACTGGTCTACAATCCCAATATAGACACTCTTGCAATCGTAACCCGCGACGCGGATTTCAAACCGTTACTGAACAAAGCAAATGAACATGGGAAAGAGACCATTATCTTCGGGGTTGAGCCCGGATTTTCCACGGCACTCAAGAACTCCGCAGATTATGTCATTCTCATGGACAAAAACCGTATGAGCGGTTATGATGAAGATGAAGAAGGGAAACTTGATTCCTCGGAACATGAAGAATACCCCGAAGACGAGTATGAAGAATCTATGGAAAAGACCTGATTTACTATCTGATTCTTCTCTTTAAGGATACTCTCATATCAGGAATAATCCACGTCTACCCCGAGAATACTTTTTTCTCCGGCAGATACGTCCCTTGCTATCTCGGCACAGCCTATAGCAGCATGCCATTTTCCAAGGCTAAGACAGTCCTGACTAAGGTGTCTGCGGATCTTTTTCTGTATATATTCCACTTCTCCTACCGACCCTGCAAGAAAGACAGCTCCGGTAGCTCCATAATCTTTCAGGAGAAGTTGCATTGAAACGATCTCCATAGCTGCAAAAAGGGCTATTGTATCAAGGGCAAGCAGGGCAGGTTCTTCCCCATTTTCGGCTGCATTGAGCAGTTCCTTCCTGTCTTTATAGAGGGTCATCTTCAGGACTCCTGCTTCCATGAATGCCTGGTTCGCTGTCTGGAGCCCGTCATCAACATTCCTTATAGCCTGCAGGTCAAGAGGTCCGTGGTGAACTCCGGGAGCAAAAATGCAGGCGTCGATTGCACCAACTACTTTTCCCGAAGCAACTGCAAGGGTCACAGTATTGGAGCTGATGTCGGAAACAACAAAGTCTTCGTAGCCCAGACACCTGATGTGGTATGCAATCCCCAGTTTTTCAGGGCTTGTGAGATGGGAAAATACCTTCATTCTTGGGTCTACTTTACTTCTCGCGTGAAGGCCAGGAATTGCTACTGCCGGAATGCCAGAGTTTCTAATGGCATCAAAGACTCTTGTGCCTCCTCCTGTCTTTTTTCCTGCCCCTTCCGTACTCTGAAGCCCTCTTCCTTCAAGCTTCCTTATGTCTTTTATTTCGGAAAAACCATCCCCCATTGAGTACGTCAGGGCAATCAAATCAATATCTTCAACTTTGATTCCAAACTCTTTTTCAATGGATTCCAGGATTTCTTTTTCTGACATTGCAGCAGCTTCGGCCCTTCCAAGTTCAAAGGTCAGAACCTTTTCACCTTCGATAAGTGCAAAACGCATTGCTGTTGTTCCGTGGTCAACTCCTATGAATGCCAAGTAATCTCTCCTATTACGCCTCAGAGGGCATTTTTTATGATTTCATTTAATTCATTCATGATTCTATCCCCCTCCTCAGCGGTACCGACTGTTGTCACCAGCCTAACTTCCTGGAAACTTCTGCCTTCTGAAAGCAATAGCCTCAGATTACCCCTGGAGTCAGCCCGCAGTACTTTTCCAAAAAGCTTTCCCCCTGCAACGCCTTTTACAGAAATTACGGATGGAATTATTTTTTTAATTTCAGGATGCTGGCTTACAAGCTTTATTAGTTTTTTTCCAGCTCTCCCTCCAATAATTGTAGTATGAGTCCCACCAAGTTTATTCTTTGAAGGGTTTTGAGCGTTTTCCTGTAAGCTGTCTTTATTCTCTGTCATTTAGTCAAACCGGCTGACTTTACTTTTTTGTCGTGCAATCCCTTTTTGCTTTGTATGCACTGCTTTTTATTTATTCTCAGAAAAGTTCTTCTCTATTTGTTCTTTTTATATTTATAATGTATATCTATTTACGCAGTGGAGACGTAAAAATAATTCCTGGTAAAACACTTCAGGCTATATGTATCTCCTGGTTGCAAAAAAAGAGAACTCCAGATTCCCGGGCACATTTATATAATGCATCATATAATGTGCCGTTTCTGGACTAATTCCCGGTTTTTTAAAGCTACTTTTCCGTAAACCCGGCGTTCAATCAAAATCAGATCTTTTCAAGTCCTTTCATGCTGATTAGCTTTATATTGTTCTCTTCCAGCGTTTTTATGGCTTTCTGGGTATCGTTTACCCGGACAATAAGAAGGGCTTTCTGGTCCCTGGTGACAAAAGCATAGGCGTAGTCAAGGTTAATATTCGCTTCTCCGAAAACTTCTGCAATCCGGGACATACTGCCAGGGACGTCTTCCATTTCGATTCCCAGAACGCTGGTTTCCGAAACTGTGAACCCTGCATCGTGGAGTATGCGGTGGGCATAATCCGACCTGTCCACAACCATGCGAATGATTCCGAAATCTCCTGATTCGGCAATGGTAAATGCCCTTATGTTTATGCCGGCACTCTTCAATTTATTTGCCACACTTGCAAGTCTGCCAGGTTTGTTTTCCGCAAAAAGGGAAATTTGTTTTATCACTTTGTCTTCCATTCCAGCACCCATGTCCTTTTATCCCTTATTTCCTTTAGATTTATTCTTTTCTATCGAATTTATAAAACTTTAATTCTCATTCTTTTCCTGCTTTTTCCGTTACTTCTTTTTCCTCTTACTTCTGTTCTCAATATTTTTCTCAGAATAAATATAAGTTTCTATCTGTATTTTAAGCTTGCAGGTATATTATTTAAGCTTACAGGTGTATTATTTTTACGATATGAAACTCTACCGGATTTTTAATAAGAGCTTAAAAAAGGGACTGAAAAAAGGAATACCGGAAAGAAGCAGTATTTTTATATCTTTTTACAGTATTCTTTTTTCTTTCCGAAATAATATTTCTTGGCTTTTTTAGATCTTCAAATTAAAGCTTTCAGATCTTCCGCTTATCTATGACTTTCTTTGACTTACCTTCCGAACGCGGCAGAGTGCCGTGTTCAACAAGTTCCACTTCGACTGCAAGGTTAAGCACGCTCTTTAAAGCGCTTGCAATCTTCTTTTTAAGGGCCATCATGTCCGACATCTTGTCACTGAAGGCAGACTCATGCATTTCTATCTGGACCTTCATTGAGTCAAGTGGTCCTATCCTGTCCACAATTATCATAAAGTGGTTCCCAACTTCGGGAATATTCATCAAAACCGACTCGACCTGACCAGGGAAGACATTTATGCCGCGCACGATAATCATATCGTCCGAGCGTCCGCTGATGCGTGTGATCCTTGGATGCGTCCTGCCGCATTTGCAGGGCTCAGAATGTTTTCTGGTTAGATCCCTTATTTTGTAGCGGATAAGGGGATTTGCTTCTTTTACAAGGGTGGTGATTACAAGTTCCCCAGTCTCTCCATCAGGCACAGGCTCTCCTGTTTCGGGATTCAGGACCTCCACCAGGAACATGTCTGCCCATATATGGATGCCGCACTGTCCATCACATTCTGTAAAGAGGGGGCCGCTGAGTTCCGAAGTCCCGTAGATATCATAAGCTTTAATGCCTGACTCATCTTCTATCCTTTTTTTGAGTTCCTCAGACCAGGGTTCAGCCCCGAAAAATCCCTTCTTTAATTTTGTGTCCTTCTGGATGCTGATGCCTTCTTTCCTGGCAGTTTCAATTATATGTAAGAAGTAAGAAGGGGTGCATGCTATGGCTGTCGAGCCGAGGTCTTTCATAAGTTCAAGCTGGCGCTCTGTGTTTCCCGAACTTGTAGGGAGTACGGTTGCTCCAAGTTTTTCACTTCCATAGTGGGCACCGAGCCCGCCTGTGAAAAGTCCATACCCGTAACTTACCTGAAGTATATCGTCTTTTCCCATACCAACGGATGTGAAAGCTCGGGCAAGGGACTCTGCCCAGTTCTCAATGTCTTTGTGAGTGTACCCAACTACTGTCGGTTTTCCTGTAGTACCCGAGGACGCGTGGAAGCGGGCGAGCTTTGAGTTCGGGACGCAAAACATTCCGGTAGGATAGGTATCTCTGAGATCCTGTTTATATGTAAAAGGTAATTTCCTGATATCTTCGAGAGTCTGGATATCTTCCGGGCGAACCCCATGTTCGTCAAATCTTTTTCTGTAAAAGGGCGAGTTCTCATACACATAATGTACAAGTTTTTTCAATTTTTCTTCCTGCAGCTTTCTCAAGTCATCCACAGGCATTTTCTCGATTTCAGGATCCCAGTATTCTGGCATTTTTTC
>DUGS01000152.1:0-3319 GCA_013331265.1 Methanosarcina sp. | reverse complement strand
ATCCCAGTATTCTGGCATTTTTTCACGCTCTTTGTTCTTTATTTTGAGACCTTTTTGTTTCAGGCCGCGTCTCTCTCGGCCTTTTTTTATGTATATTTTTCATTTCATGCCCCTTAAGGTCATGCTTAAGATGGTATCTTTTTCGCTCCGGAAAGTTGAGACACTTTCGAGCGGATACAAACTTCCGGTAGATATGATAATGGAAGATTAAGTTGAATTCTCATATAAATAATAGTTGTTGCTACTGGATAGAAAAATGATCTTCTTCAAATAAAATGATCTTCTCCAAATTTAATTAAAATAGACTGGAATAGAGCCTAATAAAAAATAGTAACTTTTAACAAGAAGAAAAGTTAAAGTTATTTTTTCCATCTTTTTTCTATTGTTGTTCATTGTGATTTGTTTATCAATCAGTCATCCTCATTGACTTCACTATCATCCTCGGAAATCTCTTTTGCAGTTGTTCCGAGGGAAGCCTCAAGGATTTTTTTTGTCATCTCCCTGCATTTATGGAGTACATCTTCCATATTGGCAATTATATCTATTCCTGCAGCTCCTGAATGCCCGCCTCCGGTGCCGTTATATTCGTTACTTATGTCTTCCATCAGCTGACCAAGGTTGACTCCTGCATTTACAGCGTCGCGTTTTGCCCTTGCACTTACCCTTACACTTTCTCCTTTGGTAGTGCCAACGAAAGCCACATCAGCCCCTATGTTGATAAGCATAGAAGAGGCAGAGCCTCCAAAAGAACTCACATGAGAAGAAGCGATAAGCATATCTCCTACCCTGTCAAGTTCAACTCTGCTCGCTGCCTTCAGGATAGCTATGCGCATTGAGATATCCTGAGGGGTGGCAGCCATCAGGTCAAGGACTTCTCCATACTCAACCCCGCTTGCCTCAATAATTTTTGCCACAGTCCGAAAAGTATCGACCGATGCGTGCTTGAAATGCCCGGTATCAGTCACAATTCCTGTAAGCATGCCAATCCCCATCCTGCGGTTAATCGGCGCTCCCATGACCTTCAGGATATCGTAGACTATCTCTACAGTCGAAGTCGTGTTCCTGTGCAGGTAAAATTCTGCATCTTCGGTAAGGGCGGTAGTGGTATGGTGGTCAATTACACAGTAACTGGTCAGCTCTATGTCATTTAGTTGTGCTTTTGTAGAGGTATCAACCACGACAACAAAACCGTAATTTGCGGGATCTGGTTTATCCACTACTTCAATTCCGAGCCTGTCGACCAGAACGGATGCTACACGGTTACATCCATCTACGAGTCCGACGGTTCCCCCTAGAGCTTCAGAAAGAGCAAAAGCACTGCTAACGGCATCCGGATCTGCATTCCTATGGCACAAATATAAAATGTTTCGATAGTCAAGGAGCCGGTTAAAAAACTCCACTTCATCAACTTGCATTGTCCACTCTGGCTACCGTTTTTTATAAATTTCGAAAATCCCGGAACTCCGGGATTTCGGTACAATCTCCGTTACAGCTTTAGTTCTTTGCTGTATCCGATTTACGTAAAAAAATAAAATTTATTGCGCTTTGGGGCCGAGTGCCTGCTGGATCTGCTCCTGAAGCTGTTTGAAGCGGGTAGTGAGTCTTTCTTCCTGCCTGGAAATAGACTGAAGCCTGAGAGAGAGGGTTTCTTCTCTATCTTTAAGTTTCGAAACAGACTCCTCTTTACTTGTTTTTATTACCAGTTCTCCGACATTACGGTAAATCACCGCGTCGTCAGCCAGTCTCTCCAATTCATCAAGAGCCATTTTTGACTCTTTTTGCATAGCTTCAATCTGAGATTTTTGCATGGCCAGAGCCTGAACCTGCTGCTGTACCTGCTGAAGCTGTGCTATCTGGTTCTGGATTTGAGGAGGTAATTCTGCAGTCATACAATTTTCACCTGAGTCTCAATAAACCTGAAGGGATTTTAATGTTTCTGTCCTTACAGCTTCCGAAAATTCCCCTCTACCACAGAAAGAGATTAATAGCGCCTGCCAAAAACTTAAACAATAAGTTCAACTTAAACATTAACATTCAAACAATTTAATTAATATAAAAGAGCTGATGTAAAAATATGAATAGGTTCAGAAAGCCAAATTAAAATAGCATCCACAGGATTAGCCTGTGATCTTCAGACTGACATTACAGATTAAAAACAAGATTCAGGAGATTTCTTATATGGAAAAAAATACTGAAAAAGGCGGAAAGCTTGAAGAAATAAAATCTCTTCTCGAAAAATTCACAAATGCACATGGAATTTCCGGTTTTGAAGGCGAGGTCCGGAAGCTGCTTGAAAAAGAGCTTGAGCCCTATGTTGACAGTATGAAAAAAGACACAATGGGGAACCTTATTGCTGTTAAAGAGGGAAAAGGGCCTTCTGTAATGCTGGCTGCCCATATGGACGAAATAGGGTTAATGGTCAGGTATATTGATGAAAACGGGTTCCTGCGCTTTGTCGGGATTGGGGGATGGTTTGACCAGACTCTTCTGAACCAGAGAGTTATAGTACACGGCAAAAAGGGTTCTATTTATGGAGTTATAGGTTCCAAGCCTCCTCATGTGATGAAAGATGAAGACAGAAAAAAACCTGTGAAACTTGAGGATATGTTTATTGATATCGGAGCAAAGGACCGGGAGGACGCCGAAAACCTTGGAATCGAAATAGGAACCCCGGTTTCAACTGACCAGGAATTCATGCCCCTGGCAAATGGTAAGGTTACCTCCAAGGCTTTTGATAACCGCGCAGGAGTTGTAATCCTCCTTGAGGTCATGAAACGGCTCCATGAGCGTAAAGTCGAGGCAAATGTCTATGCCGTGGGTACGGTTCAGGAAGAGGTAGGGCTTAAAGGAGCAAAAACCTGTGCTTTCGGGATCTGCCCGGATGCCGCCCTTGCCCTGGACACTACTATCCCTGGAGACCATCCAGGCATCAACAAAACTGATTCAGCCCTGGAACTGGGAAAAGGGCCCGTAATAACCGTAGCAGACGCATCAGGAAGAGGTCTCATAGCCCATCCCCAGATTCTCAAATGGCTCAGGGAAACAGCTGATAAAAATGAGATTCCTTATCAGCTGGGTGTAGGTTCTGGCGGCACCACGGATGCTACATCAATCCACCTCACAAAGGAAGGCATTCCTACAGGTACGGTTAGCATAGCCACACGTTATATTCACTCGCCTGTAGAAGTTCTGGATATGGCAGATGTAGAAGCTTGTGTTTCTCTCATTGTAAATGCAATAGAAAATGTAAAAGAGTACTTCTAAGGCTCTCTAGTTGCGCCTCCCGAATTGCGTTTCGGGAGCCCGCGGTCCTTTTCGC
>DUGS01000174.1:26019-29524 GCA_013331265.1 Methanosarcina sp. | reverse complement strand
TTGGAAGTTGACGGCTCTCACCTCTCGCCTTATCGAGATAGAATTTCGAAGACAAAAGAATTCAAACGAAAGAAAATCAAAATGAAAAGGAATATAGATAACGAAGAACTCACATACTGAAAAATGGGAAGCAGCAAATGAACAGGTTTAATAAATGAATCAAAAAGGATAATAAATATCCAGTAAAAATTTAAGAGTAAAGTAAATTTAAGTATTAATTTAATTCAAAAAAAGAAGGGAAACCGATATAAAAATTCAATTTTTTGCATTTTTCAGTTTCCCGATAGAGGTGATACTATCGTTCCCATAATTCAAGTTGCACTTGATCTTCTGGAACTTGACCGCTCAGTAGAGATTGCAAAGGAAGCAATCGCAGGAGGGGCGGACTGGATAGAAATAGGAACTCCCCTGATCAAGAGCGAGGGCATGAATGCAATCCGCACCATGAGGAAAGCTTTTCCGGACAGGACAATTCTTGCCGACATGAAAACCGTAGATACCGGAGCCATGGAAGTGGAGATGGCGGCAAAAGCCGGTGCAGATGTGGTAATTGTTCTCGGCAGTGCTGATGACTCTACAGTTCTTGACGCACTCCGTTCAGCACACAAATATGGGGTCAGGCTGATGGCAGACCTGATCTCAGCTCCTGATCCCGTAAAAAGGGCAGTGGAATTAGAGGCTCTGGGTGT
Source organism: Methanosarcina sp. (assembly GCA_013331265.1). Classification (GTDB taxonomy): domain Archaea; phylum Halobacteriota; class Methanosarcinia; order Methanosarcinales; family Methanosarcinaceae; genus Methanosarcina; species Methanosarcina sp10923u. Next base: position 28,835 of record DUGS01000174.1, on the reverse strand, counting down.
GGACTATGTAAACGTCCATGTAGGCATAGACCAGCAAATGGTTGGAAAAGACCCGATATCCGTTTTAATGGAAATCTCAGAAAAAGTGAGCATTCAGCTTGCAGTAGCTGGAGGGATTGATGCTGAAAGTGCGGCTCAGGCGGTCAGGGCAGGTGCCAGGATTGTAATAGTGGGAGGAAACATAACCCGTTCAGACAATGTAACCGAAGCCGCAACAAAAATAAGAAAAAGTGTGGACTCTCCCGAGTCTGTAGATATCCGGGACAGAGGAACCGTAGATCAGGAGATAAGGGAGATCTTCAAGGAAGTCTCCACCCCAAATATATCGGATGCAATGCACAGAAAAGGGGCGATGAAAGGCATCCATCCTCTGGTAAGAGGAAAAATGATAGGGCCTGCAGTTACAGTGCAATGTTTTCCCGGGGACTGGGCAAAAACAGTCGAAGCCATTGATATTGCAAAACCGGGTGATGTAATAGTAATCTATAATGAAAACAAGGATATTGCATGTTGGGGAGGGCTTGCAACCCTGAGCAGTCTGAATAAAGGAATTGCAGGCGTGGTAATAGAAGGGGCTGTAAGAGATATTGACGAAGTAGAGAAACTCGGACTTCCGATTTATACCAGCAATACAGTGCCAAATGCCGGAGACCCAAAAGGGTTTGGAGAAATCAACGCTGAAATCACCTGCGGAGGCCAGGCTGTAAAGCCCGGAGATTATATAATCGGTGACGAAAGCGGGGTTGTGGTTGTCCCTAAGGAACGCGCCTACGAACTCGCAAGAAGGGCAAAGGAAGTAAATAAAACAGAAAAGAGACTCTTCGATGAGATCCGGAGGGGTGGAACCCTCTCAGAGATTCTGGAACTCAAGAAGTGGGAAAAACATTGAGAAACGCATTCTCTGAAAACTTCTGAAAACTGGAAGTAAAGCAGGATAAAAAACAGAGAGTGAACTACCTCACCCTATGAGATAAAAGGATAGAAGTTGGCAGCCTGCCTGCCTTTTCTTTTCCATTCTCCTTATCTGGACCTCAAAAGCCACAGAGTTCCAGATCGTGTATGGAAGCTTATGATTTTTCACTTTCAGAAATTTCTAAAAAAGCAGGCAGTACTGGACCAGTTTTACTCATAAGACTTTTCTAAATACGTAGGGTAGAGATTTATTGAGTAGAGATTTTTGAGGGTCAGAAGGACTTATAGAAGTTTTTTATACATGCGGAACGTATAACAGTGTTAATAAACTTATATGGTGAGTTAAAATGCTTCTACAGGGGTGAAGCTGTTTTGGGGTCAAGATTTTTAAGCAAGTTCATGAATGGATCTTTAAATGAATTCATATGTAACGAGAAAGCCGTAGACCGCATCGTGGCCGTTGCACTCGCTATGTTGTGTGTAGGACTTCTTGCTCTGATGGGGGGAGCTGTACTCCTTGGAGGAAGTACGGAAAGGTCCCTGAAATCAGGAGCTTTTACACAACTTGATGTTCAGATACTCGATTCAAAGAGCCTGAAAATAGAACATAAGGGAGGAGACCCGCTTAACTTTGAAAGTACCGGAGTATATCTCCAGCATAACGGTACCGAATATGATATTAGCCCTGATCCTTCCATTGTTCTGGAAGTAGCAAACCAGATGACACTGTCTCTGCCTGAAGAAGTTGAATTGAAAGATGGGGATTCGGCTGTTATCACGATAAAAAACGAGAGAAAAAACAAAATAATTTATAAGAGAGATCTTCTTTCGCCCTCTTCAGAGTGAGGAAAGCATTTTTGATATGAGGAAAGCTCTTATAAGATTCAGTTCCTCTTCCCTGAAGAAGGTCTCTCCCATCCTCTTCCTGAGAAGGGAGGCAAGTTCAACCTCCAGTACTTCCAGTACCTTTTTTATTTGCTGCTGCCTTTCCGGAGGCACAAGCCCTTCAATATTCCTGACCTTTCCGGCAAGAATCAGCTCCTCAAACTGCCTGTATACATTTTTCACACTTAATCCTTCTATTTCTGCAATTTCACCAATGTCCAGTCCCTGTACATAGAGCGAATAAGTCTTTTCAAGAGATGACTTTTTAAAGAGCTCTATTTCAGAAGAATCAATCTCAGAGGAACCCATAAAAGAGCCTGCCGTGCAAAGATCTCCATCAAGAGGCCCCTCGGCAGATTCCATCTCAAGAGAACTATTTTCAAAATAGTTTTCAGGAAGACCCTTATCGGACATATTGTCAACGGACTCTGAAGATTTTCTTACAAGGTTTTTTTTACTGAAGCTGTCAGAAGAGTCTACTTCAGACCAATCCTGGATGCTCATATCCAGATACCTTACTCTTTTTGCTGGCAGGCTGCGTGTTTTTGGGAGAGGTTCAGTAGAGAGAGGTTCAGTCCCAGGGTTGTCAGTTTCAATTTTTTCGGGTTCAGTACAGAGGCTTTCGAAATCTTTGGCACTCTCTGCAGGCGGCAGGTCGTAGTCCCTGCAGTAATCCCTGATTTCTTTGAGAAAGTCATCTCCATACTTCTGGAGCTTATAGTCTCCTACCCCTGTAATTGAATGGAACTCTTCAGGGATGCGCGGAAACTTTGAAGCCATTTCTTTGAGGCTGGTGTCGGAAAAAATTATGTACGGAGGAAGATTTTTATTTAAAGCGATCTGTTTTCTGAGGGCTTTTAACCTCTCAAAAAGAATGGGGTCATACTCTGTTCCAGATTTTAAAAGCCCTCCATTTTTTGCTTTTTTAAGAATATCAGTAGCTTTCGAATACTCACAGACAGGAAGCTCATATTCATCTTTTCCAGGCTCGTATATTCCTGCTTTTTCTTTTCCTGCTT
>DUGS01000174.1:15327-25849 GCA_013331265.1 Methanosarcina sp. | reverse complement strand
CTTTTCCTGCTTTTTCTTTTCCTGGAATTTTGCCTTCTGGCGCTGGCTGCGTAGGGTTTCCTTCAGTTTCGGGTATAAACCCATCAGGACAGACAAGTTCAACGCTTTCCGAACCGTTTAAAATTTTCCTGCTCATAGCATTCAGTTTCAGGACAGGATACTGAGCTCCACTGACTTCCAGAAGCCCGGTGTTCAGTATTTCGGAGGCAAGCGACCTCCACTGCTCCTTTGTAAATTCTTTGCCGCTGCCGTGGGCTTTCAGTTTTTCATGACGGTGCTGCCTGATCTTTTTATTCTTTGAGCCTGTGAGTACATCAATAACATAGTTAGTACCAAAACGCTGGTTCAATTCCTGGACACAGGCGATCAGTTTTATAGCAGCTGCAGTCCCGTCAAAAGTGTTCTTAGGTCTGAGGCAGGTATCGCAGTTACCACATGGTATTGAAAGTTCTTCACCGAAATATTCCATGAGTGTCTGACGCCTGCACTTATTGCCTTCACAGTAAGCTACCATCTGCCTTAACTGCACAAGGGAGATGTCCTTTTCTTTTTCGTTTGTCTTCTGCGCTATGAAGTACTCAATTTTAAAGCGGTCTCCCCTGCTGAAAAAAAGGATGCATTCACATGGGCCGCCGTCCCTGCCCCCTCGTCCTGTTTCCTGATAATAACTTTCAAGGTTCCTGGGAAGGTCATAGTGTATTACAAACCTGACATTTGACTTGTCGATCCCCATCCCAAAGGCAATCGTAGCCACTATTATGTCCACATCGTCCTTTATGAACATCTCCTGGTTTCTGGCACGTTCGGCATCTGAGAGTCCGGCATGATAGGGAAGGGCCCTGAACCCGGCAATGTTCAGCTTTCTTGTAAGTGTTTCTACATTGTTCCGGCTCTGGCAGTAAATTATTCCGGCTTCACCCCTGTGCCTGAGCAGGTATTCAGTTATTTCTGAAAAAGTATCTTTCTTTGGTCTGACCTCATAGTAAAGATTGCTACGGTTAAAGCTGGCAATGTAAGGACCTTTTTCCGGGTCGATATCAAGCCCGAGCTGAGATATAATATCTTTTTTGACCCTCTCGGTAGCTGTAGCCGTAAGTGCAATAACAGGCACATCAGGAAAACCGTTCTTTGAATCCCTCAGGAGTTTCAGTTTTCGGTACTCGGGCCGGAAGTCATGCCCCCATTCAGAAATACAGTGCGCCTCATCAATTGCAAAGAGACTTACTTTGCCTTTCTTCAGGAAAGCAAAAGTCCCGGGCATCATAAGCCTCTCGGGGGCAATATACAATACCTTCAATCTGTTTTCCAGAAAAGCTGTTTTAACATCCCGTCTTTCTCTGACACTCTGGGTGCTGTTCATGCAGGCTGCAGCAATCCCATTTGCTTCAAGCCCGTCCACCTGGTCTTTCATCAGGGAAATAAGAGGAGAGACTACAACAGTAACTCCATCCATAAGTAGAGAAGGCAGCTGATAGCAAATTGATTTGCCCCCTCCTGTGGGCATGAGCACAAACACATCTTTTCGGTCCAGAACATCCCGGATGATTTCTTCCTGAAGAGGTCGAAAAGCAGTATATCCAAAGTACTGACGGAGTACAGAGTGCATTCTGGAAGACAACAATACACTGGATTCGAGTTCATTTTTACTATTCTTCAATACTCCATGATCAGTACCCATTTTCATCCCTGAACTTGCAAAATTCTTACTATGCCAAAAAAGATTCCGAAAAGTCTCTCGGAGTCAATTTACATATCTGGTAATTCCATAAAGCGATTTACAACACTTGCACAATACTATAATTATTTGTGCATCCACAATGCTGAGATGTTTTGAATTCATCTTATTTAAGTTGCAGGTATGCAGGGTGAAAGTATTATGCATTCGGCATCCAGGACATAATCAGCCGTTCTCAAAGAATTAGAATAAGCTTCTTGTCAAAAATGGAGAGATGAAAAATAGAGTGGTTTTACTGAGACCATTAAGGGCCATACTTTAGAAAGAAATTTATGTAATAATAGCGTTTAACTCTACTAAGAAATCTATTATGTATAGAGAACAGTTCCAGATTAAGTGATTTATCTCTGAGTACATAATAGAATTTCCTGAACACACATAGTTCCCTTTCCAGTACCATGAAACTTAAAGTCCCGTACTGGAGAGTAAAACCCCCAGGTAACGATGATGGTGCCATTTCTTCGTAAGCTGATAGGACTTAAGAAGAAAAGGTGAGGCCGCTAAGGCGGAAAAGCAAATATGGAAGTAAAGAAGGGGGGATGGGGCGGCTATTGTAGCCTCTTAACCAGGCATCCTCAGCGCCTGGGAAGTTTCTGGTAAGAGGTAAGAGGAGGAGGGGGAAGAAACATGGCCGCACATGTCATCTTTACTTCCATCATTTGCAAAATAACTTATTTTAACTTAGTAATAAAGATTTGATATTCATTATACATTCAGTAGACCTTATAGGTAATATTTTCAGCCAGAGTAGTTTTCGGTCTGTCCATTAAAGAACAGTCCAATTAACCAGTAACCATCATAAACAGAACGAAAAGAACCCAAATTATCAGCAAAAACATTAGAGTCATCCATAACTTCAACACTTTTATTGAATACAAGGTTCCAGTTTTCCTGTTATTAATTTGAACGGTACTCATATATAAATGTAAGAATAAACATTCAGAAACATGGATATTTCATTTAGATTGAGGATTATATTTTCTGTTTTATATTATGCTGCTATTTTCTAAGTATTATCCCAGGTTTCCAGATCAAATTCCCAAATTTACTTAAACATCGAGCCTATCCCAAAACCAACTTTTATTTCCAAACTCATAGAGTATCAGGACCAATTTCCATATCAGCAGCTGTAATAATTATTTTGAAATCGAGTTTAAAGAAGTGATTTTTGAGTTTTGGGATCAGCTCCTATCAGATGGATTTATCCGATGTGCATATACCCGAAATCAGTCTCTTATCCTGGTTTTATTGAATGTTTTCATAAAGCAATTGGGACTGCGGAGTTTACTATCACCCATGCGAGCTATTATCCCTGGTTAACAGAAAATTATTAATTAATATCACCCTATAAAGAAATATTATGAACAATTATGATTCAATTGTAATAGGTGGCGGAGTCAGCGGATTATTATCTGCTCTGGTATTATCAAAATCAGGGAAAAATGTTCTTCTTTTAGAGAAAAATAGAAACCTGGGAAATAATTGTAATAGCTATCTTGTTAACGGTTATCAAGTTGATACCGGGCCCCATGCGATTACTCAACTACACAGCGGCGGACCACTAAGATATTTAATGGAAAATTATTTTGACTATGTTCCTGCTTTTGTTGATTATGGTGACTATTTTATACGTGATGCATATGGCTTGAAGGAAGTACCTACTACTCTTAAGGGCTATCTTACAATGGATATGTTGCCGAAAAAAGACCGCCTAATAATTGCGCAATCGTTAACTAAAATGCTGCTTTCATGGCAATTCGGGACTGATCTTTCTAACATCTCAGTTTATCAATGCCTTCCATGGAACACACTTTCATCTGATACAAAAGAATTCATGGATACATTTAGCTATTTTTTGTCTGGAAAATCCGCAAAAGAGACATCAGTTCAGAGAATGTTTGTTGGAGGGGGATTTATTGAAGAGGATATCGAAAAGGACATTACTTATGAAAATAGCGAACATAATCTTGATACATTTAAGAGAGTATCTTATGTCAGCAGATTGTTAAACAATAATAAAGTAAATTATAACCAATTTTATCCACGAAATGGTTTGAAGGCGATATTAAATGCCATTTTGTATTCTTTACCAGAAACGGTTGAGATTAAAACCAATACTGCTGTAGAACAGATAATCACAGAAAACAACACTGCAAAAGGAGTCTTGACAAAAGAAGGTTCCTATTTTGCGGATATAATTATTTATTCAGCTTTTGCAAAAGATCTCCCCAAATACGTTACTGATTTGCCTTTGTCCTATGTTTCGGATTTGAACAGAATCAAACAATCGAAAGCCTTAACAATATGGCTTGGTCTGGATGAAGAGTTTGAAGAATTCAACTACATAGGGGGAGAAGTGTGGTTTAAGAAGAAGCCATTCTGGGCAATGCCAATAAGCAATTACAACAAAAGCTTTGCTCCCGAGGGAAAAAAACTTGTGGGCTTTATGTTTTCCATAGATGAGAATAACTCCTTAGAATCTGAAAAGCTGGAAGCATACAACACCATTTTGCGAGTTTATCCTGGTATAAATAAACATATAGATATGATTCATAACCAAATTACTATTCCAGAAAAAGCTTCTGTGGCAATAAACGGTTTTATAGCAGAAACAGTTACTCCAATAAAAAATCTATATTTAGTTGGGACAGATGTAGATGACCGCAGTATGGGGATAACCAGAGCTGCTTATTCAGTAGTGAAGCTCATAACTGTTTTGAGAAAGAAAGAAATTATTGATTCGTGAAGTAGCATACTTTATATTTTTGATATTGAAAAAAGTTATCAAGAAAAGAGTTTTTCAGAAAAATACTGTGAATATTAGACCTTAAAAAACTAAGTGTTTTAATATTAGACCTTAATAAAACTAAGTCTTTTATAGAGCCCTCCGCCCCTCTTTTCAAAATGTTACTTCTATATACCATCCCCTCATAACTTTAACTTGTAAATTCAATTAGCAGTCATTTGGGTATATCGTCTTAGTGGGAAGATCAACTCCAAGATTCTGGCTTAACGTGTAAATTCAATTAGCGGTCATTTGGGTATTGATAACTGTCAGAGTTTTCCCTGATCAATCTAAAGAAAAAAAAGATAAAGGGTACAAAAATGGTATGTTTAAGCGGATACAATATTGAGATTCTTCTGAAGAACGCAACTCCAAAAGAGTGTGAAAACGCTGTTAAGGAACATTCAGAGGATATGTACCTTGTACCAGGAGGGTACGATATAAAAGGTATTTTCCTTCTGGGTACGGATATTCCAGTTGGTTTTTCAGGAAATGACATTATATTCCAATTCATAAAGCCCTGCTTCGGCCTTTTTGTAATCAGGATGAAAAATGAAGCAGAAGAAATCAAGAAACTGAAAGAGCAATATAAAAAGGACAAAAATGTAAAAAAGATAAAATAAGGGGGTAACAAAAGAGCTGCTATCTTTAGCTGTTTGCCTTCCCATTAAAACTTTCTTTATGTTAATATCAAGTTCTTTTTACGCTTTTTTCCTGTATTTCTTTAGTTTTGAGTTGCATTATACAGAACGAAGCTTTTGATCTCAAAATTCCACTTTTCAAACCTTCACTTTTTTCGTACACGCAGTCCTGCACTCAAAGAACCCGGCCGCAGGCAGTTCGTGAATTGTAGTTGCGACAATCATGCCGTCTCCGATTTCTTTTACGACCGTGATGGGCCTACCTTTTTCGTCTTCGAGAACGACCTGAGCATCGGTTTCTGAAAAGTAGCCGTCGCATCCTGCGGGAGGATTAATGTTTTCGATAAGTTTCTGAGCTTCATGTTCGCCCACAGGACGAGGTGTACAGGGGTTTTCTTCCATTATGTATTTCAGAGAGAAAGGCAGCCATTCATACTCATATTCGGGCACAAGAGGGCTGAAGATTAGAAGGGTTCCACCTTTTGTCACGAATTTTTCAAGGGAACGTTTGCCGCGTTCAAGCCCGACTCCTGTTTTCGTATATTGTTTATTTGCAAAACCGGTAGGCAGGACAAGAATTTTACAGGCAGGCAGATAAGGAGTACCAAGGGACATTGAGAGTGCACGGCTGCATTCAAGTCCATATTCTAAGAAGAGTTTTTCAAAGAGAAGAGGACTGTCCCAGAGAATAATTACATCACTCATGAAAAGGGATAATGAGCTTCCACATATGAATTTATCCGTCCGAGTGAAGATTCATGGAGCAAAGGAAGGTTCAGGTTCCATGTTCATCAGCCGGGATTTGGAAATATGACTGGCACTCAAGTTTTTTCCGAACTCAAAAACAATCATATGAGGACTGGAAGTAACTGTAAATGGGTGACCAATGAATTTGAAAACGTTTGAATAATATAAAATAATGAGTTCACAGACTTTGCTGTCGGAATAATCGTGAATTAATCTTACGTATTCGCTGCCCTTATCAGTACAGACTTCAATTTCAGTTCCTATGCTGTCAGTAAGGTAAATTTCTTTAAAAATCATGATGTGTTCTGCAAGAGTGAAAGTCTCGGGAGGTCTGCCTGCAAATAATTCGAATTCTCTTGCCATATCGTCAACTGAAGGGAGATTTCCGGAAACAAAAGCTTCAAAAACTTTTTTATTGATGCTGAGCCGCTGATAATTTTGCTGTTTGTAGATCTTGATGAGGCTTTTCCAGAAATCCGGTTTTCTCTGGATCTCTCTGAAAGTCCTTTCCATTGGCCCGAAGTGTTCTTCAAATCCCTTAGGAACTTTCTCATAGTTAAGAAACTCAAATCGTTTAAGATATACTTTAGTCACGTTTGACCTGCTGAATAGTCCCTGTACATCCAGTCTCATCTGTTTTGCAAGAAAAAGAGCAAGGCTGTGAGCAATTACTCCCCTGAAACAGGGATTGCCGTTGGAGAGCGTCAGAATTACAGATTCAGGTTCAGGACTTCCAAAGCACTCTGCATCAACTTTAATTTTCCAGCCAATCCTGTCATTCAGTGAATTTACATAATTGATAAAATCAGGAATTTTTTTAATAGTATATGGATTTATTAACTCGTATACGGTTGATTCTTCAATAAGAAGACCTGAAGTTTTCTTAATAAACCATTCAAGCATGGTATGATGGACAAGCAGGTATTCTTCTTCTTCAACCATTTTGTTACGGGATTCTGCATACTTTAAAGACTGATTTTGATCATTTTCCCCTTTTTCATTCTTTTTACCGTTAATAGCCTGAAAGGCAGTTTCGATAGAGTCCCTTATCGCTGCACTTAAATTCCCATTATTTTTGTCCAGAAAGGGCTTTAATTTATCTATATAACACTGATCAATCGAGATATTTTTTCGGACAATCAAGCGGACATCCTCTTCTCCCTTTTTGAAAGTGCAGGAGATTCGAGTTTATCTAACTTCCCGCAATCTTCTACACTTATAGGCCAATAATAGATTGTACTCCTACTTATTAATTTTTTTGCTAGAGCATAGAATGAAAGATTTATATATAAAAATTAGAGGTATAAAGTAGAGAGGACGAAAAAACAGAAGCATGAAAAACAAAGATAAAACTATGGACAAATGTGAAGAGGTTCATATACACCAGTTACTTATATAATTTTTTTATTGATAGAAAAAAAAGATGAAAAATGATGTGTCAGTACTGGCGGCTATGGAAAGATAAAGTATTAACAGGCATCTTTGAACTCAATAATAATCAAATTTGATAAGGTCCTGACCTCAGTTTCATACCCTGCTGTCTGGAATAGTTTTGAAAAAAACTCTACGAGTTTTGCAATAGCAGTTTCTTCGGAAAATTGATGTCGAATTTTTAGAATGACCTTCTCTTTCTCAACTGATCGTTCAACATCATTTGCAAGTTGGGTAATAGAAACTAACCTTTTGCAAATGGCAAACAGTTCATAAAGTGGAATTTCCTGAATAGGCTTGCCTGCAGATGTCTCAAAAAAGCTTATTACATCAGGAATACCCCCGGAAATAAACGTTTCAAAGATATCTTTGTTGATATTTACCCTCTGATATCTCTGCAGCCTGTATCTCTCTATTAAAGAGGTCCAGAAATCTGGTTTGCTTTTAATTTCTTTAAAAGTATAGTCAAGAGTTCCGAAATTTTTTCTAACCCCTGGGGGGACATCCATGTTGGATCTATATTCCTTGAGAAAAATACGAATTGAATTAGATTTCCGATGGACAAAGGAAACATCAAAATTTAGATAGCGACCGAGAAATATAGAAATTAACTCAGCAAGATAAGCTCTTAAACTGGGGTCTCCATTCTCAACCACTATGACCTCGGTGTTATCCTCCCAGGTACTGAGGTAAGCGTTAACGTCCCATCCCATATTCCGGCTGCGAGTATTAAAATACTCCAGAAGACCTGAGACACTCTTAATCTGATACGGATTGAAAATTTCACTTACAAGTTCATCATCTAAGAGTATACCATCGGTATTTTCAATAAGCCACCTGAATGAAAGCTGGCTAATCAATATACATTCTCCACTCTCGATCAGACCGTTGCGAATCTCAGGATACTTTGTTGAATCCTGTGTAAAATATTCCAGGGCATCTTCTACGGACTCATGACCCTGAAGAGCAGCATCTGCAATTTCTATTGCATCTCTTATTGCAGCACTAAGGTTCCCATTATTTTTGTCCAGGAAGGGCTGCAATTTCTGAAGGTATTCATCTTCCATAGAAACGTTTTTGCGAATCAAATGTATCCCTACAAAGATTGTATTTCAACAAACAGCCTGGCATTTGCAGGCATCTATGAGCTTAAGGACTGCAAGCAAGCGTACAAGATCAGCCCATATATATATAAAAGTTCTTATTTAATAGTAAAGATCCAGAGAAACTTTTAGACATCCTGTCCTGAAGTGCCAGAAAGGGAAAAATCAAATATTATGAGTTCGGACACGTACGTTACACTGAATCTGTGAAGACCAGCCTCAAATAAATTGGAAAACATCTGAATAAGTTTTAAAACTACACTTTCGTCAGTGTAGTCGTGCCTTATTTTGATGCGCTCTTTTCCCTTCTCAGTGAATATCTCCACATCGTCTGCAAGCTGTGAGGCAACTACAAGGTGTTTAAAGAGAGGAAGAAGTTCCGAAAGAGGAATTTCACGAAGTGAGCGGTCAGCTTTAATCTCAAAATATTTTGTAATATCAGGAAGCTTTCCTGCTAAAAGGGCTTCAAAGAGGTCCTTATCCAGATTCACCCTCTGATAATTGAATTTTGTATAAAGTTCCGCAAGCGTTATCCAGAAAGCAGGTTTACTCTCAATTTCCCTGTAAAGAATATCTTTTGGACCAAAAAGTCTCCTTACTCCGGGAGTTACATCTTCTATGTCGTGCCGAAAAGGCCTGAGATATACGGTAATTGAATTGGACTTTCTGTGCAGTGCCTCTGCATCCAGACCCATCCAGCGAGAGAGAAAAATGCAGACAACCTCTACAATGACTTCGCGAAGGTCCCTGTCCCCCCCAATGAAATCCATACTCTTGCACCCATTTTGAAGGTTTTCGCCACAGGAACTCGAGACTTCAATCTTCCATCCAAGCTGTTTACTGCTACGGTTCAGGAAATCTTCCAGTTTGGGAATTGTAGTAATCAGGTAGGGATTTATAATCTCATGGACAACGCCTTCATCAATAAGCTTGCCAGCATTGTTTCTTATAAGCCACTTCATCATCTGCTGGCTTATCATAACACATTCTCCACTTCTGAGAAGCTGTTCCCTTGTTTCAGGAAAACTTTCCTTTATTCTCAGGTTTTCATCAGTCTCGCCTGGAATTCCATAACATTCAGAGTAAGTGCTAACCAGATCAATTACTTCCCTTATTGCTGCACTTAAATTTCCTCCATTTTTTTCCAGCAAAGGCTGGAGTTTCTGGAGGTGATCTTCATCTAAAGAAACGTTTTTACGGATCAATAAAATCCCGGCTATTTTTAATTTGTGGCTAGCTATGGAGAAATTTCTATCTGCAGGATAAGTGCCTGAGGGTTCGTGAAAGCTACACTTATGTCTCTTTCAAATCAGGCAATAATTAATTTTATCTACATTATTACGAAATTTGTATTTCCATACAGTCATTGGTTAGAATATACAAAATATAAATAGTTTATTATTTCATCTGGCAAATATAAATTTGCGCATTCTCTGACAGCTTAACTTGACAACCGGAATGGCTTTAAGGTCTGCATATATTATTTAGCTCCATGAACTACGATATAGAAAGACTTTCAAGGGTCCGTATGATTGCGGATTACCAGTTTGGGAAAGGTACAGGAAAAGAGCTTTTCCCTGATGGATCAACGTTCCAGTTGTCCCGGACAAAAAGAGTACGTCAGGTCTTACACTCAGGTAAAAGAATCGCAACTGCAAGAGCAAAGGACGGTTTTTTTACTCTCAGTATTGAAGGAGCTTCCATAGTCCATAAACTTCTTCCCGGAAAAAAGCTCAGGGTAGTCGTTTCCGATGACGCTGCACCATTTGTAGAGGTAGGCAAAACAGCTTTTGCAAAGCATGTGGTTGAGATTGATCCGGAACTCCGGGCTGGAGAAGAAGTGCTTGTTACAGATAAAACAGACAGGCTGCTTGCAACAGGCCAGCTGCTCTTATCCCCTGCAGAGATCCTTGCTCTTGAAAGTGGAGCAGCTGTGGATGTAAGGGTAGGGACCGCTTCGAAAAAAGAAGAATAAATATTATACAGGAAGACCAAAAGTATTTTTACATTTTATACAAATTTTCATATAGCTAGATATAATAATAAGAGGTCACCCAATAATAAGAGGTCATCCTTACTG